>CASEAD010000044.1 GCA_949285775.1 uncultured bacterium | reverse complement strand
ACAAACAAAGATGTTATTGCTATAGGAATTTATATGTTTAAAGAAGTTAGTGAAATTTAAGTTGCTTTTTATTTTTAGATAATAACTATTTACTAATAATTTGCTGTAGTTATATCTATTAGATATTATATGTATATTATCTTTATTATAGTAATATATATCTAGTTTGTTTTTGTTTTTTAGATAGTTATTAATAAAGTTTTTATTATATTTAGAGTTTATTTGTTCGTACATATTAATGGCTAGGTTTTTATTATACTTACTAGTTAGATATATATCTTCAAACATTTTATATAGTTTATAGGGATACTCTTTATACATATTATAAAAATCATCTTTTACATCAAATAAATAAAATACTCTCATATCATCACCTACATTTATTATAAATGGTGATATAAGAATATTTTGTCGAATTATTTGTATTTTTTTATTAGGGATTTGAAATGTCTTTTGGGTGGTTTCTTTGGTTTTATGTCTTCAATGGGGACTTCTTTTAAGGATTCGTTAAAGCCATCTTTGATAGAATAATTTGGTGATACTTCATAAGCGGTGTTTACAATATCGTCAATAATATGAACTAGATAGTTAGAGTCTCCTTTATTTCTTACTACAAATGAGTCGGTTGTTTCTAGGGGTTCACCTTCGATAGTCTCGTTATCTCTATCTTTGGAATATATATTAGGCATTTGGCATTTGCTAGATTGGATATTTTTTATTATTAGTTCATTATTTCTTAATATAGCTTTAATCTCAAATAAAGTACGTTCTTTATAGATAGGGCTTAAGGAAACGATAATTATTCCTTTTATGAAAAAGATGCTTTCTTTTATTTTATTAAAATCCTTTATTTTAATAATTGGTTTACCGAAAATATCATTTTTTATTCTATCTTCAATACTTCCTACTTGATATACAAAAGACATTAAACTTTTTTTAACTGAATTATCCATTTTATCACTATCCTTCCATTTATCACATCACTCCTAAATATATTATAGCAAGATACTTAAAAGTTATCTATGTTATATGCAACAAGTATTTAAAAATTTACATTTATTTGTCAGTTATTGTATTAATTATTATAAGTATAGTGGATAAGGGTGGTATGTATGAGGTTTGTATACTTTATTTAGTTAAAGTAAGAATTTAATATGTCTATTGTTAGACTAGCGGGATATCCTAAATTAATTAATTTATTATATAGTTTATTTTTTAAATAAGTGTTATCTTTTTTATTATTAGTTTTTATTTGTTTATCTATTAGTTTTATTATTTTTTCTTTTAATATATTATCAGACATTATATTAGAGTATTTATTTATTATATCATCTGAGATTTGGTGTTTTTTTAGTTCGTTTATTATTTTATATGATCCCATTGTAGTGAATTTTAGTTTATCATTAATGAAAGCTTGGGTAAATATTTCATCATTTAATAATTTATTTTTTTCTAGTAATAATACTATTTCTTCTATAGTATCTTTATTGGTATTTTTTCTTTTTAGATATTCTATTATTTCTTGTTTGCTTCTTATCCTTATAGATATATACTTAACTGCCATGTTATATTTTTCTTCTATGATGTTATCTGTAAATATTTTATTGTAAGTATCTTGATCTAATGCTTTTTTAGTTAATAATTTATTTTTTAAGATAACGTTATCATAAGTATCGATTACTTCTCCATTATCTAGATATAGGCGATATTTACTTGTACCTATTTTTTCATATTTTTCAATTTTCATATTCATCAAATGTAATCCTTCCTAAGTATCCTTCTCTTAAGTCTTTTAATACTGTATTATATACTTTATCATAGTCTGTTTCATTATTTTTAATTGCTCCTATTTTTAAACCTATTTTATCTAGAATATCTACTATATCATAGTTATTATCAATGGTATCTAGTTTATATCTGTTTATTAGGTTATTTTTATATAGTTTTATCATTTTATCTATTATATAGATAGCGATTTGTTCTTTGTTTAATATTTCTTCTTTTATTGCAGTCATAGACGCTAAGTTTAGGGCAATGGTATTATTATCTAGTTTAGGCCATAGTATTCCTGGGGTATCTAGTAGTTCTAGATTATTATTAATTCTAATCCATTCTAAGTTTTTAGTGATACCGGGTTTATTTCCTGTGTTGGTAGCTTTTTTTCCTACTAGTCTATTTATAAGGGTAGATTTTCCTACATTGGGGATTCCTAATATAAGTATTCTAATGCGTCTGAGTTTTAGTCCTTTATTAGTTCTTTTTTTATTTATTTCATTTGATAACTCTGATGTAATATTTAATATTAAGCTAATGTTTTTATTGTTTATTAAATCTACTAGTATGACTTTATAGCCTTGATGTTCGTAGTAGTCTTTCCACTTATTTGTAATGTTAATATCGCATAAGTCTGTTTTGGTCATTATTAAGATTCTTGGTTTATTTTTTATTAAATTATTAATATCGTTATTTTTTGATGATAGTGGTATTCTTGCGTCTATTAGTTCGAATACTACATCTATTAGGTTTAATTTTTCTTTTATTTCTTTTTTGGTTTTGGCCATGTGGCCTGGGTACCAGTT
>CASEAD010000043.1 GCA_949285775.1 uncultured bacterium | reverse complement strand
GTAAGTATGTTTTTCATTTTTCTACTCCTTTCTATTATAAGAATAGCATATTTTTTTGATAATGTAAATGATTTAGTAATAATTTTATTTTAATATTTTTAAGTGTAAATAAAGCAGTATTGTTTAATTGATTTTATGATTATTTTTTTGTATAATTGTTTTGTGATGTGTATGAAAGAGGAAAAATATAGTAAAAGAATAGAGAAAAATGCTTCTTTATATGATTTACCTATTAAAGATAAGTATTTAAAAGATAGTAAAAAAGTTATTAAGAAAAAGAGGGTTTTGAAAAAGTGGGTTTTGATTGTAATTATTATTGGGTTATTAATAGTAGGTGGAACTAATGTATTTGTGTTGATTAAGTGGGGTAATGATAATAAAGATACTTCTGATATTATAGATAGTATTGGTGATTTGGCAATAGAGATTGAGGATAATGAGAATACAGAAAATATAAATGAAGTGGATGATGTTAGTAGTGATTATTGGTATTATGTATCTTTTCCTTTGATTAATGTTAATTTTGATGAGTTATTAGAAAAAAATAGTGATACTGTTGCTTGGCTTAATGTTAATAATACTAATATTAATTATCCTGTGGTGCAGGCTAGTGATAATGATTATTATTTAAATCATTCTTTTGATAATAGTTATAATGAAGCGGGGTGGGTATTTTTAGATTATCGTAATAGTAGTGATTTTTCTGGAAGGAATAATATTATTTATGCTCATAGTAGGCTTGATAAGACTATGTTTGGTTCTCTTAGTAGAGTTTTAAAGAGTAGTTGGTATACTGATAAGTCTAATCATATTATAAGGTTATCTACTCCTTCTGAGAATACTTTGTGGCAGATTTTTTCTGTATATGTTATTGAAGAAGAGTCTTATTATATTACAACTAATTTTAATGATGATGATAGTTATGTTGAATTTCTTAATACGATACGTGATAGAAGTAGGTATGATTTTGATGTTGAATTAAGTGATAGTGATAAGATTATTACATTAAGTACGTGTTATTCGGATAGTGAGAGGACTGTTGTGCATGCAAAGTTGATAAAGAGGTCTAAAAAATAAAATAGTTATCCACAATAGTGTGGGTAACTATTTTTAGTCTATGTCATACCTTGCTAATATTTGAGCAGGTGTTTTTCTTAGGGTGTTGAATACTGGAAGTAGGCCTATGGTAAGATTAAAGATATAGATAAATATTATAGTTGTAGTAATTAATGGTATAGTTATGATGAAATAATTGCTTAATGATGCTACTTCTGATATTGTTTTTAATATATATGCCATTAGTAGTAATCCTGAAATGCTAGATATTGTTGTGATGGCAATTATTTCTCCTGAGAACATTTTATATATATCTAGTTTTTTTACTCCTATAGCACGGTATATTCCTATTTCTTTTACTCTTGATAAGAAGGATGCTCTTATCATTAGGAATATTTCAATTAAGGATATTATTAGAATTATTGTTGATACTAATAGGGAGGTATTAATAAATTCTTGTCTTGATTTGATGTAATCTTCTTTGCTTTTTTGATAACTATCTTTGGCATTTAATTGTTGATTTCTTAAGGTTGTTAAGGTTATAGATTTATTTTTGGAGTAAATAGTTATGTTTTCTTTATTTTCTATTAGATTATATTTAATAGTGTTATTATTAGTAAAATAATAATCATAATCATATTTGCTATTGTAATATCCTACTACTTTAAGTTTTTGGTTATTTATATTTATATCTATTTCTTTATTTAGAGGCATTGTATCTTGGTTTGATATATTTACTATTACTTCATAATCATTAGTTGGCCATGTTCCTTTTGTTAGAGTTATTTTATCTTGATATAAAGTATAGTCAATAATATTCTGATTATTTGTACTTTCTTCTTGATAATAGTCTATGTTATTATTTGAGGAATTGGCGATAATGTTAATGAGCATGCTGCTATTGGTATATATAGATGGGCTATGTCTATCAGTTATACCTACTATGGTAAAGTTATTCATATTATTTAGATAGACTGTTCTATTTAGGATATCTTCTACTTGGGTAATTCCTGACATTTTGGCATAGTTACTGGCAAACATTCTGTTAATAGTTAGTTTGTCTACGACAATTTCATAATTATTTTCTGGCATTCTTCCGTATATTAAACTGCTAGAATTAATCATATCAATACTTGCAATTGATCCTGATAGGGTGTCTTTTATTTGACTGGTTTGGTAATAATCGTTATATGGTAAATTGAAGTTAACAATAGAATCACCGGGAATAATGTAGTTTATGTTTTCTAGTTTTTCATATTCTAAATAATCTTCTACTTTAATTTGTTTTTGTTCTATGGTTATATATTCTTTATTGTATTTAACAAAGTCATCATCTTCTACTGTCATAGTAGCGTATATTGTACTTAGGGCATACATTAGAAACATTCCTGATAGAAAGAAACCTGCTAGTAGTATTTTTTTTAGAATTGGATATTCTAGTACTTTTTTGAATCCATTTATTATTAGGGTAATGGGGTTTAAAATAGAGGAATATTTCTTTTTTATATCTTTGTTTATTATATTTTGAAAGTTAAATTTATATTTATCGATATCTTCCTTAGTTATTTTTTTATAGTGATCATTTATTAATTCTATGTTGGAATTTTCATCGATAACTTCTATTTTATCTTTGGTATTGCTTTTTATATAGATATTGCCATTTAAGGATACGATATCTAATTTAATTTTATTTTTGGTATTAGAATATATTTTTAAGTCATATGTTTCCTTGGTTATTTGTTCTTTATTTTTGAAATCTTTTAGATAGAAGGTGTTATCTAGTTGATAGTCTAACTCGTCAGTATGTTTATTTTGGTAGTCTTGTATTATACTTCCATCTTTTATTTCTATTATTCTTGTTGCATAGAATTTGGCTAGGTTTTGTTCGTGGGTTACTAATATTACTAATCTGTCTTTAGATATGGCTTTTATTATTTTCATTATTTCTAGGGAGTTTTTACTGTCAAGATTGCCAGTTGGTTCATCTGCTAAAATAATATCGGGGTCTTTGACAATTGCTCTTGCTATTCCTACGCGTTGTCTTTCTCCTCCTGATAGCATGGATGCTGGTCTTTTTTTATATCGTAGCATTCTTACTTTTTTTAAGACATACTCTACTCTGTTTTTTATTTCATTTTTATCTTTAATGCCAATCATTTTTAGTACTATTGATACATTATCATAAACGTTTAGGTTATCTATTAATTTATAATCTTGGAAAATATATCCTATGTTTAAGTTTCTTATTTGATCTGTTTTATAAGATAGTCTATTGTTTATTTTTTGATTGTTTATATAGATACTTCCACTTTTTAATTTATCTAGTCCTCCGATAGTATTTAAGAGGGTTGTTTTGCCACAACCTGATGGGCCTAATAGTGCTACTAAACCGTTATCTTCTAGGGTTATGGAGGTATTGTTAATGACATGGATCTGGTTGTTTTTTCCTTTGTTAAAATATTTATTAGCGTTTTTTATTTCTAACATTTTATACCTCCTCTTTAATGGTTTTCATGGTGCTTTCTTTAAATAATTTTTTTGAGAATTTTGTACTTATTAGGCACGACATAATAATTAGAATAGAGTATAGTATTAGGTAATCTTTTAGGGTTAAGTAGTTGATAATTGTATTTATAAATTCTATATTAAATATATTTAGATAGTTTAGGTATATTATTATAATAAAGCTAAAGTATGCTATGTTGGATACAGTTAATAATTCTATTATTAGTAATTGTTTTGATATTTTTTTGGTAGCGCCTAACATCCTTATTGTGGCAAAGTAGATATTTCTTGATTTTAATATTACTCTTATTACAAAGTAAGATATAAAGAATAGTACTATTACAAGAGCGATAGTCACTACTGTGCCCATTATTTTTATTAATTGGGTAGTTCCGTCTTGTATTAGTGTATCTTTTATTTTTAAAGTATTATATCCTTTTTCGTTTAATAAATTTACTGTTTCATCAATGAGTTTTACATCTTTTACGAAAATACTGCTTTGGTATGTTGATTTGTTAAATAGGCTATTGTAATCATCTGGATTAATAAATATAACTCCATTATTGGATTCGTAGTCCTCTATATTTAATAATGTTTTTAGGTTTTGTTTGTTATATGTTTTAGATACTGTTAAATTTAAGTTGTCTTTATAGTATATATTTTCTAATTCTATGTTTATTTTTTGGTTAAGGCAATTATTATTTGGGCATAAGTAATTTAGGTCATTAGAGATATATGCTTCGCCTTTATTAATTTTAGAATGCGGGGATATTTTGAAGAAGTTGTTGTAATAGTTAGAATTATAGTATTTGTCTTGAAATAATATATTTATATGACTGTATTGTTGATTTATTTGATAGGTTAGTTTTTCTATAATGGTATTATTTACATATATTTGATTATTACTATAATAATCTATTGTATCGCTATATTGGATACCAACAACTTTTAGTTTTATATCATTATTTATCTCACCTGTATATATATCTTGTAAGGATAGTTCTTTATTTAATAATTCGTCTGCCATATATCCTATGTAATAATCATCAATGTTTCCTACTATAATTACTTCTTCATCATTTGTTGGCATTCTTCCTTTATCTATGTTTCCTTCTAGGTTATTAATATTATTTACAGTGGCATATATCCAAAAGTTATCATTTACAAGGTTAACTGTTTTATCTAATAAGAGATCATTTTCTACTATTGTATCTATGTTATTAATGGTAGAAATATTTTTATAGTCGTTAGTATTAAAGGGGGTATTATCTTGTTTTTTTATTATAATTCTATTATCTTCTAAGTTTTGAAATAAATAATTATATCCTGATGTTTCCGCTATAAATTCTTGTTTTTTGAAAGCACTATATTCAGAGGTAAGTGCTACTGTTATGAAAAGATATACTGCTAGTATTAATAGGAATTTGGGAATTATGTTAAAGGTATTTCTAATACCTAATCTAAGTTTACTTGTTAAATTAATATTGCTACAGTTGGGTATTTTTTGTTTGAGGTTTTCTTTAGTTGGTAATATTGTTTTGTCTTCTAATATTTTACCGTCGTGCATTTTTATTTTTCTAGTGACATATTTTTCGACTTGTTCATAATTATGGGTTACTATTATAACTAATTTATCTTTTGATATAATACTTAATAGTTTTATAATTTCCTTAGCAGAGGTAGAATCAAGATTACCGGTTGGTTCGTCAGCGATAATTATAGGTGTGTCTTTGGCTAGGGCTCTAGCGATTGCTACTCTTTGTTTTTGACCACCGGATAGTTTTGATACGAGAGTATTTCTAAACTTATATAAATCAACATCTTTAATTAGTTGTAATACTTTATCTTTTATTTCTTTTTTGCTATTTCCATTTAATAATAATACTAATTCAATATTTTGGTATACTGTATAGCTATTGACTAGGTTAAAGTTTTGAAAAATATTACCAATATACTGTCTTCGATAATTTTCAAAGTCTTTTTCATTATAATGGCTTGTTTCTTTACCGTTTATATACATTTCTCCTTCTTCATATGTGTCTAAGCCACTAATAACGTTTAGGAGAGTTGATTTTCCTGAACCAGACTCTCCTGTAATGGCAACAAATTCACCTATTTTAAATTCTAAATTTATTCTAGTAAATCCTGTGGCAATAATTCCTTTGTTGTAATAAAATTTAGATACATTTTTTAATTTTATTATATTTTTATTCATATCGAGCTCCTTATGCATAATAGTCTTCATAATTATTTTTTATTTGTTCTAAGTTATCTTTAGATATATATATTTTAATTTCTGATATATCTCTAGATTCTTGATAATAAGTATCTATTCTTTCTTTATTTTCTAATTTATCTATTAAGTAGTTAAGTTCATCAATAAAATTGTAATTAGGAGACATTAAATAGTATATACTGTATTCTTTTATAGTTTTATTTAAATACTTATCATCATAATAACTATTAATAAATACGTCGTCTTCTAGAATTGTATTTCCTTCTTTATTATAAGTTGTTTCTATTATTATATTTTCTTGAGTGTTATCTTCTATTATTTCGGTAACATCATAATATAAGAAATTTAGAATTATGTTATCTTCATATGGTATTGTTTCTTCTTTAGTAGTGTATTGTATTTCGTTACTTTGTGTTGTAGAGTTAAATGTTAAGTAAGTTGTAAACGATATTCCACCACCTAATCCTGCTATAAATAGCCCTACTATAAATATTATAAATATTCTTTTGAAGTTATGTTTTTGATCTAAGATAAAGTTATAAATTATTTTTAATATTATATAGTTTACTAATAGGCATCCTATTAAGATTATAGTTGTTCCTACAAAGAATATTCCTCCTTTTATTAAGTAGATTGATGTTGTTAGGGCGAACGCTAAGAAGATGAAGGATATGACACAAGGGATCGCTAATAGGATAGCAAGGAATTTTAAACCCCATAATACTAGATGAGCTAATAAAGTAAAGAAATTATATGTACTATGTTTTGGGTCTCTTATGATTATTTTGTTTTTCTTGTGTTCAATAAATTTTCTTTCATTTTTATTTTCTTGATTTTGTTCTAGTTCTTCTATAGGTTTTTCTTTGGTTTTTGTTTCAGCATTATTATCTTCAATGGTTGTAAAATAATCTAGATATCTTATTTTAAAGATATGAATAAATAATATAGCTCCTGTAATTAAACCAAATATTTTATATATTATAGAGCTTATGTTATATATTATTGTATATACTTTTGGGGATAATGTATATAATAATCCGCTAAATATTGATTGTATTATTCCCCCTACTATGCTCCATATTAATATCATTATAAGTATAATGAACCCCATTTCTAAGATACACTTTATTTTTTCTATGGTAGTCATACTCCAAAACATATTTAGGGTTTTAGTTATGAAATCTAATACTTCTTTAAGATAAGTGTTAATTGATATTTTTGTTTCAAATGTTTTGTTGTTTCCGGTTGTGCCATCATCAAGTAAATCTTCCATATTGCAATTTAATATTTTGCATAGTTCAATTATTTTTGCCATGTCAGGAAAAGATATTCCTGATTCCCACTTAGATACTGCTTGTCTTGATACTCCTAATTTATCTGCTAGTTGTTCTTGGGACATATTATTGTTTTTTCTTAGTTTTGATAATTTATCACAAAACTTCATTTTTCTCACCTCTCCACCACAAATTTTACTAAATTTTATTTGGTTGCGCTATATAAAAATGGTTTATTTTTGTAAATTATTGGTTGCGTTATGAATAAATTATATAATATTTATTTGTATTAGTCTATTAAGGGAAGAAAAAAACTTCAACTTTTTGGGTCGAAGTTTTTGTACTTGTTCTAAAACATTCTTTTAAGATTTCTTTATACTTTTTTAAGTATACTTATTTATTTAAGTATTAAACATATTGATACTTTTCACTTGCTTTATATAAGGGTATTATGTTTTTTATATATGAATATCTTTCTCCATTTTAATTTGTTATTTTTTCTAATGATACAAAATATTCTAAAACGTTGTCAATAACATCTTTTGTGGATATTTCTAACCAGTTGTTGTTTGCTGTGTTAATTCTTAATTTAAATCTAGTATTATTTAGAATAACCTGCTGTTATGTATTTGTTTACTGCCTCATATAAATTCATTAAAACACCTCGTCTTGTATTATTTCAAAAATTCTATTTCCATTTACAAAATATTGTAAATATTCTTCTATCTTTTGTGTATTCAATGAGTTTGCTATTTTTCTATAATTAGATATAATTTCTTTATATAAATCATATGCTATTTTCCTTTTATTTCTAGCTAATTCAATTAGCATTCTTTCTTTATCATATATATTTATTTTGATTTCTTCATAATACATTTCAGTTTTTCCTAAATTATATAGTTCATCTTTCAAACGTATTTGCTTTATTTTATTGGAAGATATCATTCTATTATTTCTAT
>CASEAD010000042.1 GCA_949285775.1 uncultured bacterium | reverse complement strand
CTTAAGCATGTACTTCTTTCTAGGGTTGTTTCCGCTAAATCTAAGTAATAATTAATTTTATCAATTCTTTTCATACTGCTACTTCCTTTCTAATATAGTTTAGCATAAGAAAAATTTATTTTCTTATTATTTACTGTTAATTAATAAGAATTGTTAAATATGTTTTATTTAATAAATAATTTGTCTATATTCTTTTTGGGAATTAAAACTGGGACATTATTCTCTAATTCAATATTATATGTTTTAGTTATATTGGGTAATTTTTCACCATCTATACACCAAGATTTTTTATCGGGATTATTTATTTTGATTTTAATTTTATCAGTTCTATAGAAGTATAGACCTGGTACTTTTGAAGCATCATATTTTGTTAAGAAATAGAGACTTTTTATGATGTCTTTTACTTTCTTTATATTGCAGAATGCTACTTCTAATTGGTTATCATCTAATTTAATATCTTTATATACGTTCGGCACTCCGGCAATATGATTGGCATTTGATATTAATACAAAAGTAAATAAACCACGATATTTTTCACCATTTATTTCATAGGAAATATCATATAATTTTTCTTTATCAAAAAATGCTTTTATTCCTTCTTTTATGTAAGCTAAGTGACCTATTTTTTTCTTTAATTCTCTTGGAGTTTCATATGAAATGCTTGTATATTTTCCAAATCCGGCAACATAGATAAATGGTCGGTTATTAATTATTCCTATATCAAATTTTTTTACTACTCCTTCAAGGGATAATTTTACATTTTCTAAAATATTTTTTCCATATCCTAACATTGCTCCAATATCATTAGTTGTTCCTACTGGGATATGAGTTAGTAGTAATTTGTCTTTTCTTTTGAAATTTCCTGTCATTACTTCGTTAAATGTTCCATCACCACCAAATGACATTACTAAATCTACTTGGGGAAGGTTTTTTACAATTTCAATTGCGTGCCTTTTATATTTAGTTGATAATATTTTTTCTACTTCGTAACCGTGTTTAGTAATTATTTTGGATATTTCGGGTAAATTGTTTTTTACTATTGATTTTCCAGAATTTGGATTATATATTACTATGCATTTTTTTATCATATTACCTCCTTGTATAACTATATTTTAACATAAATATATATAAAAGCAACTATTAATTCAATATATATTTTAATATAACAGAGAAAAAAAGAACCTTAATGGTTCTGTTATTTGCAATATGGTATAAAGCCCATGAATCTTGCTAATTTAACTTGTTTTGCTACTTCTCTTTGATGTAATGCACATGTGCCAGTATATCTTCTTGGTAATATTTTTCCTGATTCATTAATATACTTACTAATTATAACTACATCTTTATAATTAAATGATTTACCAGCGCACATATGACATATCTTTTTTCTCTTTTTACCTCTAAACTCTGCCATAATATCCTCCTTTTTTAGAATGGTAGGTCATTATCACTAATTTCGATCTCTTCGCCAAAGGCTGCAAATGGATCTTTTTCAACATCTGCTGTTTCTGTAGGTGTTGGTTGTAGTTTGCTATCACTGTTATCATTTGCAAAGTCATATGGTGTTTTTTCCATTGGTGGCTCTGGCATTGAATTGAATGCGTTACTATTGGTTGCAGTATTTTTTGATTCTAAAAATTGAACGTTATTTGCAACTACTTCAGTGACATATACTTTTCTACCTTCATTATTTTCATAGTTTCTTGTTTGTATTCTTCCTTCTACCGCTATTAATCTTCCTTTAGTCATATATTTACCAACGTTTTCACCTGTTTTATCCCAAGCAACTATATTAATGAAATCAGCTTCTCTTTGTCCTGTTCCTTGATTGGTAAATGGTCTATCAATAGCAATAGTAAACTGACAAACTGCACGATTAGAACTAGTATATCTTAATTCTGGATCTCTAGTTAATCGGCCTATTAATATTGCTTTATTCATATTTATTCTCCTACTTCTCTAAATTTAAGATTAAATGTCTAACAATATTTTCATCGATTCCTGCAATACGGTCAAATTCTTTAACTCCTGCATCATCACTTATTTCAATATTGTATAAGTAATAGTATCCAGATTTAAACTTCTTTATAACATATGCAAATTCTTTTTGTCCTAATTCTTTTGATAATGTAATAGTAGCGTTGTTATCAGTTAATACTTTTTCTAGTGATTTAACTGTATTTTTTCTTGCATCTTCTTCTATATCTGGTCTTACGATGAACATAATTTCATATTTTTTCATTATTACACCTCCTTTTGGTCTATCGGCCTTTTCAGGCAAGGAGCTTTCGCTCTTTAGGTATTATATCATACTTTATTTTATAAGCAAAGGCTTTTTTGGTGTTTTTTATATTTTATTTAATATATAATTGATGATGTTTCGTAAGTTAGATAGTTTACATTAGTTATGTAATAATTATTAATTTATATTAAATTTTAGACTTTTGGAAATGAGTTTGTTATAATTGGGTTGGAAGGAGTTATGTATATGAGAAGTAATAAAGTATTTATTGGTGGGGTAATTATATTAATAGTATTGTTGCTTGGTATAAGTATTTATTTTGTTTATAATGGTAATAATAGTTTGCATGATAATATTAATAATAGTCAGGAAGAGTATACCAATTTAGATGATAGGGATACCGTGGAAAATATTTCTAGTAATGGGGAATATTCAGTTGAAGAATTGGAAGAGAGGGCTTTGGATTATTATGAAATTAATTATGGTGAAAGGCCTCCTTTAGTTAGTTCTATATTAGATGATAGTGGGATGGTAGTTATTCAATTATATAGTTTCAATAATGATCATAATTCTACTTGGGATTATTATACTATTGATCCTGAAAGTGGTGTTGGTACTAATGTAATGGGAAAGGTTATTGATTTGACTAGTGTATTAGAATAATTATAAAGAGATATGTTTTAGGTGCATATCTCTTTTTTGGTTAATTATTGTTTAGGTTATTATAGATTGTTTTAAATTGCTTAATTGTTTCATCAAACATTTGTAATGCTGACTCTATTACTTCGGGATTGTTAAGATCTACTCCTGCTAATTTCAAGGAATCGATTGGGTTTTTGGTTTTTCCACATTTAAGGAAAGCTTTATAGTTTTCAACTGCATTTTCTTTACCTTCTAAGATGTCACTAACTATATGACATGCTGCAGATAGACCAGTAGCATATTTATAAACATAGAAATTATAATAGAAATGCGGAATTTTTGCCCATTCATATTTTATCTCTTTATCTACGATAACGTTTGGTCCAAAATATTTTTGGTTTAATTTATAATACTTATCTGATAAATAATCAGCAGTTAAGGTTATATCATTTTCAGCATCATTATATATATCTTGTTCAAATTCAGCAAACATTGTTTGTCTATAGATTGTTGATTTAAATAGTGTCATTAGGTTATCTAAGATAGATAATTTTTCTTTACTATCTTTACTGTTATTAAGTAAATATTTGGCTAAAAGCAACTCATTTACAGTACTTGCTACTTCCGCTACAAAGATAGTATAACTGCCATATTGGTATGGATTAAATTCTTTAGCGTAATAGCTATGCATTGAATGACCTAATTCGTGAGCTAAGGTTGACATATCGCTATATTTATCTTGGTAGTTTAATAATATATAGGGATATGTGTCGTATGAGCCTCCTGAGTATCCACCTGTTCTTTTAGCTTTAGTGGGATAGACATCAATCCATCTATTCTCTAAGCCTTGTTTTAGTGTATTGATATAGTCGTCTCCTAAGATGCTTAAGGCAGATATAACTGTTTCTTTAGCATTATCAAATGGGTATTTTTTATCATAATCTTTTATTATTGGGGTATATATGTCATATAGGTGTAATTCATTTAGATTTAGGATTTGTTTTTTTAGATCATAGTATTTAAATAAGATATTCATATTTTTATTTACGGTCTTAATTAAGTTATTGTAAATACTTGTATCTAGTTCATCAGCATATAGACACCATTCTATTGTTGAATTATATTTTTTTATTCTAGATATTGTTATATTTTCATTAATATTTCCTTTAATAGTAGAAGCAAATGTATTTATAAATTGTTTGTATGTGGCATATAGGGTGGTAAAAGCGTCTTTTCTTACTCTTCTATCAGGAGACTCTATATATATTGAGTAGTTGCTACTGGTTAGTTCTACTGTATTTCCTTCTTCATCAGTTATATTGGAAAATTTTAGATCTGAGTCTTTTAATAATTCATATGTTTCATAATTGTTATTTAATATTTTGGATATTTTTGATAGTAATTTTTCTTCTGTATCACTTAGGGTATGGTCTTTATAGCGAAATTCATTTTTTAGGATTATTTCATAATCTTTAAGTTTAGGTACTTCTTTATAGTATTGTTCTATTTCTGAATAATCTTTCTTTAGTATTGTTGGGGTGATAAAGTAGGTTGTTTTTACAAATTCATCATATAAATTATCTATTTTTCCTTTTAGAGCTTGGTTATTGTTGTTAGAGGTATCTTCATCAAATAATAGATTTGTATAAGCTGATAACTTATCTAATATTCTTGAAATTTTATAATATTCATCAATGGTATTATAAAACTCAGTAGCGGATTCTTTCATTTTTGATTCATATTTAGAGAATAAATTTATTCTTTGTTTTGCTTCATTATAATCTTTATTAAAATCGTCTATATTATTATAGATTATTGACAAATTCCATTTATATCTTTCTTCAATTTCATTTCTATTCATAATTAATCATTCCTTTATTTAGATATTTTTATATTATCAAGTAATAAGTCTGGGGATGCGGTATCTTGGTAATAGAATTCTATATTATTGCTAATATCTATGACATTATTTAGTAGTTCCATTATATTTGTTACTAATATAAATAGTTTGGAAGCATATTTCTTTTTACCATTTTCTATATAGTATCCTTCTGATTGAATAGAGATATTCCCATTAATAGGGTTTATTCCGGAATGTAGTCCTCCTACAGAGTCAATTAATATTCCTTTATCTACTTTTGTTATTAGTTCTTCTTTAGTAGTGCTTCCAGGTAGTATGTACATGTTTCTTACGCTTATTTCTCCATAATCGTTTCCTGTTAGTTCTGCGTTATCTATTTTAGCGGTTTTGCTGTCATATAGTGGTTGGATAAAAAGGCCATTTTTAACTATTTCTTTATAGTATGTTTTTTTACCTGTGTTATCAAATAATCTTTTTCCTAGTAGTTTTGTATTATTTGGGTCTTCTACTATGGTAATTTTATTAGAAAATACTTTTTTCTTTTGTTTTCCTACTAATAGTGATGTATCCTTTTGAATTTTATCTGCGGAAAATAAGTCTATGAAGTATCTTAATATACTTCCCATTACTTCGCTTGTTAGTATTACTTTATATGTTCCATTAGTAATTTCTTTATAATGTAATTTATCAGTTGCGTTTATTATGGTTTCTTCGGTTAACTCTTCTATATTTATATCACTATCATCTGTTATTATTTTTGACTTATAGGAAGTAGAATTATTATTATTTTCAGTAACTGTTACTTCTGTAGAAAAAGATGTTTCTTTTTTTATATCGTAGAGTTCATTTTCAATCGTTATTATTTTTCGTTTGGTAATTAATTCTGTGTAATAACTTTTTATTTCTTTTATGTTTGGATATTTATTTTTTAGGGTTATTAAGTTTAACATTCTTTCTATTATTTTACTTGGATTATTTATTTTATATGTATTAGTTTCTTTTATATCTTCTAAAGCTATTCTATCATTAGAAGTTTCAATATCAATATATTCTGATTGTTCTTTAATTAGATTAATGATATCATTATTTAGTTCTTCTGTAATTATTCTTACATCTTTATTGTTATAGTTTGCACTTACTATATATTTAGTAATATCTGAGGTTTCAAATTTATCTATTTGATTATTAAATATTTCTATATCTAATTCTTCAGTTGTTATTTCCATAATTTGAAAATTATGTAAGTCATTTTGCTTGGCATTATTAAATAATTCTTTATACATTAACTTTTTCTCCTTTTCCTCCTACTAATATTTTATCAACTTTTATAGTTGGTTGGCCTACTGTTACGGGAATATTTCCACTTATACTTCCACACATTCCTGCTCCTAGTTCTAAATCGTCACTTACCATAGATACTCTTTTTAGTATTTCAGAACCTGTTCCTATTAAGCTGGCACCTTTAACGGGTGTAGTAATTTGTCCATCTTCGATTAGGTAAGCTTCATTTACGGCAAAGTTAAAGTCTCCTGTTGAGGTGTTTACTGATCCTCCGCCTAAATTTTTAGCATATAGTCCATATTTGATACTTGAAATCATATCTTCAATTTTGTCTTTTCCTTTAAGAAGAAATGTATTAGTCATTCTAGATGTTGGTGAGTATTTATAAGATTCTCTTCTTCCAGATGAGGTTGGAGGAGACTTCATAATTCTACTGTTAATGTAGTCAATTAAATAACTTGTTAAAACGCCTTCTTTTATTAAAATGTTTCTTCTAGTTGGTGCTCCTTCATCATCTATATTTAGGCTTCCCCATTCATGTTTTAGGGTACCATCATCAGCGATTGTTACTTTTGAACTGGCAATGGTTTTCCCTAACATATTACTAAATACAGAGCTTCCTTTGGCTACAGATGTTGCTTCTAAGGAGTGAACACAGGCTTCATGAAATATTACTCCACCAAAGCCATTTCCTATTATTACTGGCATTTCTCCGCTTGGACACTCTTTAGCATTTAATTTTTCTAAGGCATAATGTACTGTTTCTTTGGTCAACTCTTCTATATTTATGTCATCTAAAAACTCATATCCTTTTTTAAATCCTGGTGCTATGTAGGCCTTTTCAATCTTATCATTTTCTTTTACGAAAGCAGTGATAACTAATCTAGTTAGAGTACGATTATCTTCAATATATAGGTTATTGGTATTAGCAATTATGATTTTTTGGTCTTTTTCTATTAGATTTATTTCTACTTGATTTACTTTATCTGATTCTTTTCTGGCTATTTTATCTATTGTATATAATAGATTCTTTTTGTCAGTAACTGAATAATTATTATGAGGAATATTTATATCATCTTTGTAGATAGTTTTTTCTGGTAAAATTATATCTTTATTAATAGGTGTATTAGAGAAATTGCTAAGGAGTCTTGATATTATATTATCTATATTATTAATATTATTTGTACAACCATAGGCTGTTTTATCTTTTAGGCAAATTCTAATTCCTATTCCTTTTATGAAGTTACTATGAATGTTTTGAACTTTTTTATCGGATAATGCAATGTTCTTGTTAATGCTTTCTTCTTGAAATATTTCTGCGAAGTCTGCTCCTGTTGATAGACATTTTTGTAAATATTTTTCTAATTCGTTTTTGTTTAACATTTTATTCTCCTTTTCTATACATTGAATCTAAAATGACATATATCTCCATCTTGCATAATATATTCTTTACCTTCTAATCTAAGTTTTCCGGCTTCTTTAACTTTTAACTCAGAGCCATAATTAATTAGGTCTTGGTAGCGCATTACTTCTGCTTTTATAAAGCCTTTTTCAAAATCTGTGTGAATTAGGCCTGCACATGCTGGGGCTTTCATACCTTTTTTAAAAGTCCATGCTTTTACTTCATCAGAACCTACAGTGAAATATGTTTCTAGGCCTAATAATTTATAGGTAGCTTTTATTAATTTTGACAAACCACTTTCTTCTATTCCTAATTCTTTCATCATCTCTAATTTTTCTTCTAGTTCTAATTCGGCTAATTCACTTTCTATTTTGGCACTTATAGTTATTACTTCAGTTTTTTCTTTATTAGCATATTCTTTTAATTTGAGAACTAATTCATTTTTTTCATTTAAAATATCTTCTTCTTTAACATTTGCAACATAAATTATTGGTTTTGCGGTTATTAAATTAAAGGAAGATATTATTTTTCTATCTTCTTCTGAGAGATTTAGATTTCTTACAGGAATGTTTTTTTCAAGTGAGTCTTTTATTTTTGCTAGCAAGTTATATTCATTTATTTCATCTTTATTTTTAGTTGTGAAGGCTTTTTTTCCTATTTTGTTTATTCTGTTATTTATTATATCCAAATCTGATAATATTAATTCAATATTTATTATTTCTACATCTTTTATAGGATCTACTTTTCCATCAACGTGAATTATATTATCATCTTCAAAACATCTTACTACTTCAACAATGGCATCTGTTTCCCTTATATGTGATAAGAATTTATTGCCTAAGCCTTCGCCAAGGGAAGCACCTTTTACTAATCCTGCTATGTCTGTAAATTCAAAAGTTGTTGGAATTGTTCTTTCTGGGTTATACATACGTTCTAATTCTTCCATTCTCTTATCTGGTACGATAACAGTGCCTACATTTGGTTCTATGGTTGCAAATGGATAGTTTGCGGTTAGGATTTCTTGTTTTGTTATAGCGTTAAATAATGTTGATTTTCCTACATTTGGTAGACCTACTATTCCTGCTGTTAAGCTCATATTACTACTTCCTTTCTTATTTATTGTTTATTTTTTCTATGATTTATGTCTAATATTTTTGTTTTAGGTTTACTTATGGGGTTTAATTCATAATATAG
>CASEAD010000041.1 GCA_949285775.1 uncultured bacterium | reverse complement strand
TTGGTTTTGGGGTGGAATGTGGGGGTAGTGGTTAAAAAAAGATATTGATTTTTATTTATTAATTTATTATAATATTATTATAGATAGAGAGGGAGATGTAAAGTGAGTAGTAATGATTATAAGAGTATGATAGGTTTATGGAATAAGTTATCTTTGAGTGAGAAGAAGAAATTTGTTAGGGAAGAGGTTGATCCTTTTAAGATGGGGAGTGGGTTAGTTTTTTGTAAGAAGGTAAATTCTAGTAGGGGTGATGAAAGTAATTTAGAAGATTTAAAGAGAGAGATAGATAAGGCTGTATGTTTTAGAGAAAGGCCTGCGATAGATTTTGGGGAATAGATAATTATATTGATTATCTTTTTTTGTTAATTTTGTTGAATGTGGTAGTTATTAGTGTTAATATGGTGATGGTGAATGATATGGATAAGAGTAAAGAGTTTGTTTTATATTTATATGATGATATGAGGAGTATAGATAATAAATGGGGGAATAGGGTTATTTTATATAAGGCTAAGACGATAGAAGAGATGGATAGTTTTACTATGTCGTTTATGGGGCCTAAGAATATGATAAGTAAGTTAAATGATATATATGGTTGTAATTATAAGTTAGGAAGGTTATGTTTAATTAATCCTTATACTAATTATGAGGAGAGTATTAGGTATGATGGGGATAATTATAATATAGATAGTATTAAGAAGATGTATAGGGAATATTTACTTAAGAATAGGAAATTGATAGAGGGGTCTTTATTTAGAGTTGTTAGGTGTGGCGTGGATATTAATTCTAATATTAGTGATGAGGATTTTAATAGGGTATTTTATGCTTATTATAAAGGGAATGCTTATAAGAAGGTTAGAGATACTTATTTTGAACTTATTAGGTTAGGGGTTATTAATAGAGTGGTTAATGATGAAGAGATAAAGAGGGGGCATGATAATTTTAGTAATGATGTGATTGAGGGATTATATAATAAAGGGGATTATGAGGAGATATATGGTTATTATGATTTGGATGATATGAGTAGTAAGGATATAGATATGCTTACTCGTAATACTAGGGGGAAGAGATGAAGTATATAGATAGTTTTATTGAGTATCTTAGGGTTATTAAGAAGGATTCTGTTAATACTTTAGGTAGTTATAAGGGGGATTTATTAGAGTTATATGATTTTTATAATGACTATCTTAATATTAATAGGGATGATGTTAGTAATTATTTGGAGTATTTATATAGTAGGGGGTTAAATCGTAATTCTATTTCTAGGAAGTTAAGTGCGATTAGGAGTTTTTATAATTATTTGGTTAGTGAGGGGGTTATATCTGTTAATTTGTTTAAGGAGGTTTCTAATCCTAAGAAAAGGGAAGGATTACCTAAGTATGTTAAGGATAATGATTTAGAGGTTATGTTTAATTCTTTTGATATGGATAAGTGTTTAGATCAGAGAAATAGGCTTGTGTTAGAGATGTTATATGCAACGGGTGTTAGGGTTAGTGAGCTTGTTAATATAAAACTTAAGGATATAAATAAATATGATAATACTATTAAGATATTAGGTAAGGGTAGTAAGGAGAGAATGGTTATATATGGTTCTTTTTGTGAGGATGTTCTTGATATATATTTAAGTGATGGTAGGAAGGTATTAGATAAGGATAATAGTGAGTATTTGTTTTTAAATAAGAATGGGGGAAAGTTATCTGATAGGTATGTTAGGGAGATTATTAATAATGTAGTTAGAAAGTGTGAGATTGATTATCATATTTCGCCACACACTTTGAGGCATACTTTTGCTACTGATATGCTTAATGCAGGTGCTGATTTGGTTAGTGTTAAGGAAATGCTTGGGCATAGTTCTTTGAATACAACTAGTATTTATACGCATGTTAGTAATGAGCATATTAAGAATGTATATGAATTTGCTCATCCAAGAGCTAAGTAGGAGGATTTATGAATAATAGTAAGTTTGAGTTTTATTATGGGGCTATGGGTAGTGGTAAGACAAGAGAGATATTTAAGGTATGGTATAGTATGAGGGAAGATGGTTTTAAGTCTGTTGTTATGAAGCCTAGTAAGGATAAGAAGGGGGATAGTTTTATTGTTAGTAGGGATGGTAGTAGTTTAGATGTTGATTTTTTGATTGGGAAAGATGATGATATTTATAAGATTATTGCGATGTATTGTGTAGATAATTGTTTAGATGCTGTTTTGGTAGATGAGGTAGAGTTTTTAAGTGCTAAGCAGATTTATCAGTTATCTAATATTGTTGATATTTTGGGAATAGATGTTATTTGCTATGGGTTACTTACTGATTTTAGGGGAAAGTTATTTGAAGGTAGTAAAGCTTTGATTGAGTGGGATGCTAAGCTTATAGAGCTTAAGAGGCAATGTAAGTGTGGAAATAAGAATGCTTTTAATGCTAGGTATATAAATAATGAATTTGTTTTAGAAGGGGAGCAGGTGGCGATAGATGGGATAGATGCTAGTTATAGGCCTGTTTGTAGGAAGTGTTATAAAAAGTTAATAAAGATGAGAAATGTTAAAAATAAT
>CASEAD010000040.1 GCA_949285775.1 uncultured bacterium | reverse complement strand
TGGTATAAAAACATTCTAAACCATCTAATTCATAATTATTTATTATATTTAATAGTTCATTTGAAATGTTAGGAGAATATGCAAAGGCATGTGCTAAAAATGCTATGCCACCTGACTTATGTATCATTTCTATTGTTTTTTCTAAGCTAGGAAACAATAATGATTCATCAACATACAATGGACTTTTAGGATTATAGACTTCATTTCTAGTAAATCCACTATCTGTATTTATTGATTCTTTATTTAAGAAAAATTTATAATTTTGAGGATATTTTTTTATTTCAATAGCAAAAGCATGCCTACAGGATTCTACTTTTGGATTAAATTTAATATTATTTTCATCAAAGATAACTCCAATTTTTTTGTATTGATTTTTTATTAATTCATATTCTCTCAATTGTTTTTCTTTAAAAGTCAATACATTATCATTTAAAAATTGTTGCATCTGTTCTAAATCAAAACCATACCCTAACACTTCTATTATTTCTCCATTATAAGTTGTAGTTATTTCAATCCCAGAAATTATTTCACCATCAAACTTTTGCCTGATATTAGGGTTTTGTAATTCAAAATGTGCTTGTATAGTGTTATGATCTGTTATTGATAATAAACTTAATCCAATTTTTTGTGCCTCTTCCAAAAGTTCTTCAATGCTAGAATTGCCATCAGAATATGTGGTATGTGAATGAATATCAATCATAATAACACCTGCTTTCAATTCGATTATATCATGTATTTTATTTAATTAATATATGTCTATGTTATTTTATAAAGAAAACTTATTGTTGTTATATGAGTGTTGGGAATAATAACTTAGTAAATATCTACTTTATTTATTAGCAACTCGAAAAAGATACCTAAAAGTTAAGTATCTTTTAATTTTTTTTATGAAAACTATTTAAATACTAAATAAGTTCGAAACAGTATTTTACTTTCTTTCTAATTTCTTTAACCTAAGAGAGTTAAGGACTACTGTTAGACTGCTAATTGTCATGGCTATGCTTCCAAACATAGGAGTCATGGTTAATCCTAAATTAGAAAATAGTCCCATTGCGATAGGTATCATACAACTGTTATAGAAGAAGGCCCAAAATAGGTTTTGTTTGATAATTTTGGTTGAATGTTTACTTATTTTAATTAAATCTAGTATGTTATTTATGTCATTATTCATTAATATGACATCAGATGAATCCATAGCAATATCAGTTCCATCGTTTACACTTATACCTATAGTGGCACGAGCAAGAGCGGGAGCATCATTTATACCATCACCTACCATAATTACTTTTTTTCCTTGATCAACTAAAGTTTTTATATATTCTGATTTGTTTTTGGGGGTGACTTCTGATACTACCTTAGTTATATTTAATTTTTTTGCAATATTAAAAGCTGATTTGTTGTTGTCTCCTGTTAGCAAGATAACATCTATATTATTTGATTTCAATTTATTAATTGTGTTCTTTAGGTTGTTTCTTACGATGTCTTTTACTCCTATTAGTCCTATTATTTTTTTATTTTCAACTATATAAATAATACTACATTCATTTTCTAATAGTTCGTTATAATCTTTTGGATAGTTGTCTTTTATATTTAATTTTTCTAATATTTTATCGTTTCCTAAGTAGTAAGATTTTTTGTTTATTTTCGCGGTTATACCTAATCCTTCTATATTTTTGAAATCTTCGACTTTTAGTTTTTTATTTGATTTAAAAGCTGTGCTGATAGGGTGAGATGAATTTTCTTCTATATTAGAGACGATATTTAATAGTGTTTTATCATCATATTTGGAATAATTGTATATTTTAGATATTTTTAATTTTCCGTATGTTAATGTTCCTGTTTTATCAAAGACGATTGTATCAATATTTAAAGCTTTTTCAAGTATTTCACTATTTCTTAGAAATATTCCTTTTTTAGCACATATTCCATTGCTTATGACTACTACTAGTGGGACTGCAAGTCCTATAGAACATGGGCAAGCAACTACTAAAACAGTGACCATATGATTCAAGGAGTTATTAAATGTTTCACCTAATAATAATTGAATGATAAGAGTTAATATGGCAATAATTAAAATTGTTGGGGTAAATATAGCGCTAATCTTGTCTGCTATTTTTTGAATTTTAGTTTTAGTATTTGTTGCTTCTACTACTAATTTAACTATTTCTGAGATGGTAGATTGTTTTCCTATTTTTTTAGCTATATATTCAATATAACCATTGTAGGTAATGGATCCTGCTATTACTTTGCTTCCTTTTTCTTTTAATACTGGTTTGCTTTCTCCTGTTATAAAGCTTTCATCTACATAGCTTTTTCCTTCAGTAACGATACCATCAACGGCTATTTTTTGTCCTGGTTTACATATTAAAGTGTCATCTATTTTTACTTCATCAATAGTTACTTCTTGTTGTTGATTGTTCTTTTTTATAATGGCTTTTTTAGGAGTTATTTGAACTAATTTTTTAATAGCGTCTTTAGTTTTAGCTTTACTTTTGGTTTCTATGAAACGTCCTAGTTTGATGAAATATATTATCATGCAGGTTGATTCAAAGTATAAGTTATTTAGATGGTTATAATTTCCTTTTAGTATATTTATGTAACCATATATACTGTATATAAGGCTAGATATTACACTAAAGGTTACTAAAGTATCCATGTTTGGTACTTTATGGATTAAATTTTTTATTCCACTTTTTAATACGTCATACCCATATAATATAAAGATAATAGTAATTAATAATGTGAATGTTGATAATATTATTGGATTATCATAGTTTAATAGATACAGATTGGGTAAGT
>CASEAD010000039.1 GCA_949285775.1 uncultured bacterium | reverse complement strand
ACGATATATTTTTTTGTATAAAAATGAAAATAATATATAATTTTAAATTATACAATATTTAGAAGTAAATTTATTCACTATACAGAATTTATTAAATATAGCATCACATAATAAAAGAAAAATATAGTCTTATAATTCTAATTAATATATTAAGTAAAGATAATATAGGGAAGTAGAATAGAAATATTCTACTTTTTTGTTTGTTTGATAAAATTTAAGTCTAAGTTATTAAGTGATAACATACTATTTAATGAAGAGAGTGAGGTACATATGGATAAAATTGATGTTATTAAGAGTATATCTGAAAGATGTGGTGGTGATATATATTTAGGTGTTGTTGGAGCGGTTAGAACAGGGAAGAGTACTTTTATTAAGAAATTTATGGAGAGTTTAGTTATTCCTAATATTAGTGATGAATTTGAGAGAAAGAGGACTTTAGATGAGTTGCCTCAATCGGCTGCAGGTAAGACTATTATGACTACTGAGCCTAAATTTGTTCCTGCTAGTGCTACTACTATTCAGATAGATGATTTTAGTGCTAATATAAGAATGGTTGATTGTGTTGGTTATGTTATTAATGCTGCTAAGGGGTATGAAGATGAGAATGGTCCTAGGATGGTTATGACTCCTTGGTATTCAGAACCTATTCCTTTTGTAGAGGCGGCAGAAATTGGAACTGAGAAAGTAATTAAAGAACATTCTACAATAGGTATTGTTATGACTACTGATGGTTCTATTGGGGAGATACCTAGAAATGAATATACAGAGGCTGAAGAAACTGTTATTAATGAGCTTAAAAGTATTGGTAAGCCTTTTATTGTGATACTTAATTCTGTTCATCCAATGCTTCCTGATACTGAAAGACTAGCATCAGAGTTAAAGAACAAATATGAAGTTCCCGTTATTCCTATTAGTGTAGAAAATATGCAAGAGAGGGATATGTATGGTATTTTAAGAGAGGCTTTATATGAGTTTCCTATAGAAGAAGTTAAAGTTAACATGCCAGAATGGATTGCTATTTTAAATCATGATCATTATTTAAAGAAGGAGTATATTAATAAGATTAGGGAAAGTGTAATAGAGGTTAATAAACTACGAGATATTGATAGGATTACTAATGGATTTAAGGATAGTGAATATATATCTAAGTCATATATTTCTAATGTGGATACTTCTTCAGGAGAGGTTACTATTCAATTAGATGCTCCTAATGGATTATATAATCAAATACTTAATGATATTATTGGAGTTGATATTTCTTCTAAGGCTAAGATGCTGTCAATGTTTCAAGAATTAAATGAGGCTAAGGTTGCTTATGATCAGATAAAGGGTGCTTTAAAGATGGTTAAACAAACGGGTTATGGTATAGCAGCGCCTACGTTATCAGACATGAAATTAGAAACACCTGAAATAATTAAGCAAGGATCTAGATATGGAGTTAAATTGAAAGCAAAGGCGCCTTCTATTCATATGATTAAGGTTGATGTGGAATCTACTTTTGAGCCTATAATTGGTAGTGAGTTACAAAGTAAGGAATTGATTAATTATTTAACTAAAGATAATAATAATGATAATATATGGAAAAGTGAAATATTTGGTAGGAGTTTAGATGTTATAGTGCAAGAAGGGATTCAAGCTAAGTTATCTATGATGCCGGATAATATTAGATATAAGTTAGGTCAAACTTTAACTAAGATTATAAATAAGGGTTCTAATAATATGATTGCGATAGTTATATAATATAATTGTATAAAAAAACATTTCAGTAGTGGTTTTGAACACTATTTAAGAAATGTTTTTTTAAGTAAAAGTTTTTTGGGCAAACAAAAACTAACTAATCCTGATAAAATTAGTTAGCCCGAGTTTGCAAAAAATTGAATGGTCGATTAAATAATCTGTATTATCTATTAACTATTTAGCTAATAAATAATACAATTATTATCAACTTTAATAAACATTATCAGTGCTTATTTCAATTTCTTATCTTTTGAGTTTTTCTTTCTCTAAAACAATTGTCTTACTTAGTGGTGATAAGAATTATATTAACTTTCTTAATATAACTTTTTTTACCTTGGGAAAGATATAATAACTAAGTACTCTTTTCGAGAGCAGATATTAATTATTTAATCAATACATTATTAATATTAAAAAGTAAATATACATTTTTTAATATTTAAATGTATGCAAAGGATAAAATTTTAATTCTATCAATAAATAGATTAATATGTTATCTAGTATCTTTCTATCTAAGCAATTATATTGTAGCATATTTTTTTGATTAATGCAAGTGTTTTTTTAAAAAAAACAAAAAAAAATTTTTATAGAAAACTATTGGTTAAAAAAAGGAAATTTTAGTTTGTTTTTATGTAAAATGTATTGATTAAAATTATTTTTCGTGGTATCTTAATGATGTAAGCATAGATGTAGAGCTTACGGTAGAAAAATCATGGAGGTAGAAAAAAATGACAAAAGCTGAATTAGTAGAATTTGTTGCAGAAAATGCTGATTTAACAAAAGCTGATGCTTCTAGAGCTCTAGAGGCTGTAATCGAAGGAATTACTGAAGGTTTAAAAACTAAAGGTAAAGTTACATTAGTTGGATTTGGAACATTTACTTCAAAAGAAAGAGAAGCTCGTATGGGTCGTAATCCACAAACTGGTGATCCTGTTGAGATAGCTGCTCGTGTAGTTCCTGGATTCAAAGCTGGAAGTAAGTTAAAAGAGGCTTTAAATTAATTAGGCAGTTCCTACGGAACTGTTTTTATTTTAAGGGAGTGTTT
>CASEAD010000038.1 GCA_949285775.1 uncultured bacterium | reverse complement strand
TATACTATTGAAGAAGTTAGTGTTACAGGGTATACTAGTTATATTACTGGAAGTGTAAGTGATGGATTTACTGTTACGAATAGTCATATTCCTGAGACTATTACTATTACTGGTACTAAGATATGGGAAGATTATAATGATCTTGAGAATGTAAGACCTGATAGTATTAGGATTGATTTATATGCAGATGGTAATTATTTAGAGACTATTGTTGTTAGTAGTTTAGATGACTGGAAATATATTATTTCTGACTTACCTAAATATAATAATGGTAGTGAGATAGTTTATACTATTATTGAGCAATCTGTTGAGAGATATATTACTACTTATGATGGATTTGATATAATTAATACTCTTGAATTAGGTAAGGGTGATGGTGATATAGAGGTTATTCCACCACAGACTGGTATTTATGAGAATACTAGTAATAATATGATTCTTTATATAGTAATGGTTGTATCTAGTATAATTATTTTATTAGGAAGAAAAATTATTCTAGTAAATAATAAGTAATATTAATAGAAGAAGATTATTTAGGTAATCTTCTTTTTTGGGGTAAAAATTAGTAAAAAATTAGTAAAATGTTATAATATGTGCTATAATGTTTAGAGAAAAGAGGGATTAAATGAGAGTTTTAGAAAGATTTAATATAAAGCCTAATAATTATAAGTTATATGAGGAAGCTTTTACACATACTTCTTATAGTAATGAGAATTATGGGTGTGAGAGTTATGAGAGGCTTGAGTTTTTAGGGGATGCGGTATTAGAGCTTATTATAAGTGATTATTTATATAATGAGAAGCATTTAGAAGAGGGGACTATGACAAAGATGAGGTCTAGTTATGTTTGTGAGGCTGCTTGTGCTACGTATGCTCATGATTTGGGGTTTGAACATGATATAAGGCTTGGTAGTGGGGAAGAGAGTGCTAATGTTACTATTATGGCTGATGTGTTTGAGTCGTTTATTGGGGCAACATATTTGGATCAGGGATATGATGTTATTAGTAAGATAGTTATGGATATTATTCTTAAATATATTAATAGGGGAATTGATTTTTTACATGATTATAAGTCTGAACTTCAAGAATTAGCACAGAATGTTAAGAAGAGTGTTGTGTATGAGGTTATAGATGAGAAGGGGCCTGCTCATAATAGGACATTTACTTCACAGGTTAAGGTTGATGGTTTTGTTATGGGGGTTGGTCGTGGTAGTAGTAAGAAGAGTGCGGAGCAAGAGGCTGCTAAGGAAGCATTGTCTAAGTATGTAGAATAAGGAGGGTATGATGAAGAGATTAGATAATAAGGGTTTTACTTTGGTTGAGGTATTGGCGGTTTTAGTTATATTAGTAGTGATTATGTCTATTGCTATTCCTAATATTTCTTCTTCTTTGGAAAGGAGTAGGGGTAAGCAGGATACGGCTAGGCAAGATGTTCTTAAGTCTTATGCTGAGTTATATATATCAGATAATAGGAATAAAGTTAGTAGTGATACTTGTTATATTACTTTGAATGAATTGG
This sequence comes from uncultured bacterium, assembly GCA_949285775.1. Classification (GTDB taxonomy): domain Bacteria; phylum Bacillota_I; class Bacilli_A; order RF39; family UBA660; genus RUG11198. The sequence continues at coordinate 966 of CASEAD010000038.1, read as the reverse complement.
TTGATAATGGATATGCTTCTTCGTCAGAAATAGAAGATAGTGATGGTAATGTTTTTGCTGAAGATATTATTTATAGGAGAAGTGATAATAGTTATGAATTTGGGGAAGGTGCTGGTTTAAGTAAGTGTGTGCCATAGTAAAAGACATAGTTATGATTGGTTATCTATGTCTTTTAATTTGTTCATAATATTTTTTAAGATGTTTTCGTTTTTATTATTTTTAGGGGTATAGTATGATGCTCCTTTTATTTCGTCTGGTAAGTATTGTTGGGTTACATAATCGTTTGGATAATCGTGAGGGTATTTATAATTAGGGTTATGGTTTACGATATGTTTAGGGACATTACCTATTTTTTTTGTTCTGATATCATTTAAGGCTTTGTCTATGGCTATTTCGGCAGAGTTACTTTTGGGAGATAAGGCTAGTTCTATAACTATTTCTGCTAAAGGGATTCTGGCTTCGGGGAAACCTAGTCTTTCGGCAGAGGTAATTGCAGCCATTACTTTTGGTCCTATATTAGGGTTAGCAAGTCCGATATCTTCATAGGCTATTACGGATAATCTTCTAGTAATTATTTCTAAGTCTTCGGCTTCTATTAATCTTGCTAAATAGTGTAAGCTAGCGTTAACATCACTTCCTCTTATAGATTTTTGGAAGGCACTGATAGTATCATAGTATCCATCACCATTTTTATCAATAAAGACATTACCTTTACTACTAATATTTTTAAGGGTATCTAGGGTTATGTGATGATTGTTAGTAGAGTAATAGGCTATTTCTATTAAGTTATAGGTATATCTTAAATCGTTATTGGAATTGTTAATTATAAATTTAATAGCATTTTCATCTATGGTTAAGTCTTTTAGAATATTAGAATTAATTACTTTATTAATAGCTTCTTCTATATCTTTATCTGTTAAGTTATATAGTTCAAATATCTGGCATCTACTTCTAATAGCGGGATTT
>CASEAD010000037.1 GCA_949285775.1 uncultured bacterium | reverse complement strand
TAGCCTCTTTTAATTTTTCACCTATTTCTTTCATAAGTCACCTCATAAATAAAAAAAATAATACTTATAAGCCATGTTCTGTACTCTTAATAGAGCGACAAACATCTATCTACCAATAAAATTGGTTCTAAATAAAGTTTAATTCCCTTATTTAAACTCCCCTACCATAATTTGAGTTTCTTGCTTGTGGGGTTTACCAACGTTTCACTCTTTATATTTCTATAAAGTTCGTCACTGTGGCACTTTTATACCACCCTTATCATAGCATGTGCCTTAGATTTGGGCGGAGCCGTAAGCTTTTGCTTCCTCAGGTTATTTTTTCCCTAAGCACAATCACTACTACCATCTCAGGTAGTGCAAGCGTGGACTTTCCTCTACATATTACTATGCAGCGTTTACCAAGATTAATTATCAACTTTTCCTAATACTATTTTTTCTAGTTGACTAACACGTCTTATTAAATCAACATTGGTTATTTCTTTCTCACTATGTTTTATAGCTTCGAGGTTTGATTTTAAGTTTCTTATTTCTTGTTTTAATTCTTGATTTTCTTCTGATATTTTTTTATTTTCCTGGGTTAGATTTTTTATAATATTATTATATTCGTTATAGTCTCCTATAATAATATCTAAATATTTATCTACTTCTTGTAAGCGATATCCTCTGGCGTCTATTTTAAACTCTTTTTCTAATATATCTTTGCTTGTTAATACTATTCCATCGTTATACATTGTAAAACCACCTCAATAACATTTTGTTTAACTAATACTTTTCTTGTCTTGTCAACAATATAGATTTTATCATAAAATGGGATTTTAGTCAAATTGGGAGTTTGTTAAATTATGTATCAATTTCCGTTAATTTTTTATCTAAATCATTAATTATATTTTGAAGTCTGTCATAATTAGTCTTTAGGGTTTCTTTTTCTGTTTTAATTTTTTGCTCTTCGTCTTGTTTGTAGGATATAAATTCTTGTTTTTCTTCTCTTAATTTATCTTTTTCTTCTTCTAACTTTGTACTAGATATATCTATTGATGTTCTCATTTCTTTTAACTCATCTATATATTTGTTTATTTCTTCTACTCTTTTGGATAATTGATTAAATAAATCATCAAAGTTCGATAAGGAATTATTTTCTTTCTTCTGAATATTTTTTTCATTATTTATCAAGCGATATTCTGTCCAAAATTGTTTTAATGATGATAATTTAGGTTTGATTACAATACCTTTTTCAATATAATTATTAAGGTATATTATATCATCGATTTCATTATCGATTGGTTTTAAGTTTTTAACTTCGTTGTACATATTATCTATTCTTTGACGATATTCTTTTTTATTAGATAAGTTAGTTAGTTTTGTTTCGTTTAATGTTCTTTCTTTTTTTTCTGGTTTAAAATCTTTTAGTTGAATATTAGATTTTAATTCTCCTAAGTTAGAAAAAAGATTTTCTGGTAAATCAATATTTCTAATTCTACTAGTATTGCTATACATTGTATTCACCTTCTAAACTATATTTTGCCATTAATTTCATTATATCTTTTAGTGATGTCCATTCTTCTATATCATCAACATTTTCTATAAATTGTTTGTTATCATTAATTATTATTTTACCTAAATATATTATTGTATGTCCGTCTCTATCTTTCTCATTTTTAGAATATATTATATATTTGTTATCAAGTTCTGGTACTTCAAATGCACATATTAATTCTACTTCACCGACTTCTTTATATCCATCAATTAAAGTTATTGTTTTTTTATTACCCATTTTATTCTCCTCCTATTATATAGGTTATTATAGCATATATTTTTTTTTATAACAAGAAAATATTTTGATTTATTAAAATTTCTGATTAATTTAGTTTAAACGTTTATTTTTGTTAAGCACTTGTTAATAGCAATACAGAATAATTGTTCTTTTTACGCAATGGATTTTTTGATATATGATAGTTGAATTTTTCTAGTTATAATTTTATTGTAGGTGAGGTAATGAAGAAAAAATTTGTGAAGTTTGCTATGAATTTGATATCTTCTAATAATAATTATAATGAGGAGAAATTAGATGAAATAGCATATGGACTTGAAGCTATATATTTGATGATTACTAAAATTATTGTATTATTTGGTTTAGCATTTATTTTAGGAATTGTTAAGGAATTTGTATTGCTTCTGATTTTTTATAACATCATTAGGACAAATGCTTTTGGGATACACGCTAGTAAGAGTATCTACTGTTTATTATCTTCATCTTTGCTTTTTATAGGTGGTGCTTATTTGTGTATGAATATAGTTATTCCATTAGAATTAATGGTAATGATTGCTATAGTATGTATTGTTTGTTTATTTAGATATGCACCAGCAGATACATATAAAAGGCCAATTGTAAATAAGAAGAAAAGAAAGAGATTTAAGATATTTAGTTTATTATCAGGAATAGTTTATTTGGTATTAATTGTAGTACTTAATAATTATTCTATTGTTAATTATATTTTTATTGGTTTAGTAGAGGCTGTAATTATGATACTTCCATTTACCTATAAGATATTTGGCTTGCCTTATGATAATTACAAAAAGTATGAATGTGGTGTTTAATTTTAGATTAAACATAAAAAAAAGAATAAGAAGGAGGTCGTAGAAAAAATGAAATTTATTGCTGATATTTTGGCTGCTCTTGGTTCAAGCGCCGCTAGTGTTGGTACACAAGGGTGTATGTTTTTATTTATTGACGAACCTGAAGCGCCAGAAAGTTTAATTGGAAAATAAAGTTAAAAATCTATTTAACGAGTGGAAGTTAAATAGATTTTTTTATGATTATATATTGAATATATAGTTCATCATTAACATCAGTCTTAATATCAAACTTAGGGTTATTTTCAACGATGTTTTTTACAAGTATTAAGCCATGACCACGATTTTTTCCTTTGGTACTAAATTTTTCTTTTCCTATCTTAGAAGTGTCTACTTCATTATTATGAGTATTAGATATAATCATTTTAAATTCGCCAAATCGGCAGTAAGCTTCTATTCCGATTTGTTTTTTTTCACATACAGAGCTTGCTTCAATGGCATTATCTAAGAAAACACCTAACATTTTTCCAAATTCTCTTTGTTCTTTAACATTTAAGTCGTAGATAGTTGATTCGGTTACTTGGGGAGAGATATTTATACCTACTAGAATGCCTTTCTTTTGAGCTTCGCTTACTTTAAAGTAACATAGTCCTTTAATACCATTTGGTGGTAAGTAATGAAATTTGGCATACTCTTCAAACTTTATTTTGGTTTTATCACTCAAAATATCATTAATATAATCAATTATTTTATCTTTAGGATTATTATCAACTAGTTGTCCTTTAATATTAAGGAATTCATTTTTAGTCTCATGTCTTAATGTTCTTTCTTTTTCTACTTCTATCTCATATGTGGTCATAAACTCTAATATTTTATCATACTTTTTAGTTAATTTATCATTCTCAATAGTTTGTTTAATATGACTTAATAATATTAATATTGATACAGTCATTACTATTATATACTGGATTATTTTTTCATCATTTCGATATTCATTTCCTAGTATATATAAAAACATTATAACACAGATAAAAGTTAAAACCGAAAATATAATTATTTTTAAATTATTTTCTATTTTGTAATTAATTATTTTTCTTAGTGGTTTCATTAAAATAACAGTTGTTATTATAAATAAAATAAATACAGTTATATTTCCTATTAAACTACCTGCAAAGTCTTCATAACAAAATTCTTTACTTAAATTCAAGACTTTTGTTATAAAGAATAAATCTATCATATCTGGAATTATTATTACAAATGCATACATTACATTTAAAAACAGAGATTTTTGATAAGTTATACCAAATACTGTTTTGTAGATAAAAGTATTTATAAGGAACATTATAATAGTTTTAAATGTTCCTTCAAAATTCATAAATGTGTATGAGTATATTATTGATGATAGTATAAAGATTAAGATAAATTGTAATTTAGATACTTTAATTTTTGTATTTAGAATTATTTTGGCGAATAATATTACACCTAATACTGTTATGTTACCACATAGGAATATTTCAATAACGTGATACATAATCTCTTAGTCCTTTTTTCTTTCTTTCTGATAATGAATATACGCTTTCGTTGTTTAGGAATGTTATAATACCGTCGGTGTAATTTATACTTTTTATTTTTTCTACATTAACTATGCAGGCTTTATGGGATTGATAAAAACTTGGTCCTAATCTTTTAGCTAAGTCTGCTACACCACATATTATTTCAAATATTTCTCCACTATCAGTGTGGATTAGGCATTTTTGGTGATCTTGGACTTTATCAATATAGATTATATCTTTTAAGGGTACTCTATAAGAATTATAATTAAATTCAAAGGATAATACTCTTTTATGATTTATTGTTTTCACTATGTGTTTTATAGTGTCTTCAAATCTATCGCTCCATATCATGTCTTTGGGGATATAGTCTAACGCTAATAATCTAGAATAGAATACATCATTTTTATATTCGCTATGGGCGGTTAAAAATATAATAGGGCTTTCTGTATCATTTTCTCTGATGGTAGAAGCTATTTCTAATCCAGATATTATAGGTAGTTCTATATCTAATATATATATTTTTTGTTCATTTTCATTTTTTATTATTTTTTCTACTTCTTTATTATATTCGTTGAATTTACTTATTTTATAATCAAAATTATAAATAATCATTGCTTTATTTATTATATTATTGATTCTTTCTAGGAATTGATTATTATCTTCGCATATAATAAATCTTAACATATTATTACTCCTCCTCTAAAAAACGACATTTTAATTATATCACTATTTTTAGGAAAAGTGATACTTTTTTATAGAAATTTATAGAAAAAGTGGAACTTTTATTCCACTATTTTACTTTGCATTATTTCTAGGGCTGTTTGTAATTGATTATCGTAGTCAATTGTTAAATCTAATTCAACGTATTGCGTTGGGGTTACTCCTTTTTCATCAATCCATTTTCCAGTTGGTGTTAACCATTTTTCAATGGTGTACTTTATCATACTGCCATCAGATAATGTTTTTGTTTTTTGAACAGTGCCTTTTCCATAACTGTTTACACCTACTACTTCACCTCCATAGCTTTCTTGAATGGCAGAGGCTAATATTTCGGAAGCTGAAGCGCTATTTTTATTTATTAATACTGTTATAGGATATTCGCGATGTTCGTTGGTAGTGTCTTTTATTTTCTCAGTTTCATCTTCGTTTTGTAATTGATATATTATTTTGTTCTTCGTTAGGAACATGCTTGCGATATCTGTTACAGAACTTAAATATCCACCGTTATTGTCTCTGACGTCAATAATAAGTGCTTCTATATTGTCATCTTCTAATTTATCTAATTCTTCTTCAAATTGTTTAGTTGTTACGGATGAAAATATTGATATATTTATATATCCTATTTTTGTATCGTTTTGATCAAAGGTTTTGCTTGTAACTGTAGGTACTTCTATTTTGCTTCTTTTAATTGTTAATTCTTTTTCTTTGTTGTCTCTAATGATGGTAATTTTTATTGTGGAGTTAGTGCTGTTTTTTACATATTCTGCAACATCACTACTTGTTTTTTGGGTGTAATCTTCTCCATCAACTTTAATAATAATATCATTTTCTTTTAAACCTGCTTCAGCAGCGGGACCATCTTCAAAGATGCTTGCTACTAATATGTTGCCATTTTCGTCTGTGGTTACGGTACAGCCAATTCCTTCATATGTTCCTTCAATGCTTTCGTTAAAATCATTGGTACTGTCAATATCACTATAAGTTGTGTAACTATCTCCAATACTTGCTAACATGGATGATATGGCATTATCTATTAACTGTTCTTTAGATAAGTCACCATAGTAATTAGATGTTATTGTATCGTAAGTATCAATAAATTTATTTAATTCGGAATATAATTTTAAATAATTTTTCCCACCACTTATGGCGTAAAGGACAATTAAACATAATATAAATCCTATTGCTGTAAAATATATCATAGTAAATATCTGTCTTTTCAGGCTAATTCCTTCTAATGGCTCATTGGATATAAAAAGAATCTTTTTTATAAACTTGTTGAAGTTGCTTTGAGTTTTTCTTTTTTTATTGTTCTTTTTTTGTTTTGTTTTCTTGTTGCTTTTATTTTGTTTACTATCTTTTTTTTTAAAAAACATTATATTACCACCTATCTATTTATTAGTCTATCATATTAAAATGCAATTTACAATAAAATGTTTTTATTTATCCTTATTTTACAGTATATTAAAAATTAATTCTGTTATAACAAAAAAGAAGAAAAAAATTATTTATTTTTTATCTTCTTTTGTTTGTTCTTTTCTGGTTGTTTGTGTATTTTTTGCTTGTTTATTATTATCTGCCTGAGCTAGAAATGTTACTTTTTCGGCAACTATTTCAGTTTTCTTTCTTTTAGTTCCATCAGCTGATGTAATTACCCTAGTTTGGATTCTTCCTTTAACGCCTACCATATCGCCACTTTGGCAATATTCACTTGTATTTTCGGCAACGTTAGTCCACAGGGTACATTCTAAGAAATCTGTGTCATATTCGCCATTTAGGTTTTTATAGTTTCTTGGCACTGCTAGCGTAATAGTGCTTGTTTTTCTACCATTTTCTGTTAATCTTAATTCTGGCTTTTTGACTAGTCGTCCAACTAATACAACTTGATTCAACATATTATCCCTCCTTCGTTTAGGAATATAACATATTAAGTTTTTATAGACAAATTGCTTCTTTAGTATTTATTTTTAATTTGGATATTTATTTTAAGTAGTTATATTTATAATTGGGTATAAAGCTTTTTTTCGTTGGTGATTTTATTTTTATTTTGTAAATTTTATTTTTTTTTAGTGTTTTTTTATTTGTTTTGGTTAATTATATACTTGACATAAATTTGACATAATTATGAAAAAAAAGACTGTTAATTCACAATCTTTAAAATATTATCTTATACAATATATTAAATAAGCAATAGCAATAGAGAAAATAACTATTATTAAGAGCGTTATTCCTATGGTTGTAATGTCAGCAAAGCCAGCGTTTTGACTTTGTTGAGAGTGTGTTCTTTCGCGATTTAATTTTTCAAAATAATTTAAATTAGTGGTAATATTGTTTATTAACATTATATAAGTATTTAAATCAAGGTTATATTTTGCTATTATATCGATATTTTTTAATATTTTATCTTTATTAGCAAGTATATAATTAATTTTATCTTTTATTTTATCGTAATAATTGTATACTAAGCATTCCATTATTTCATATCTATTGCACGCTATGCCATTGAGATAAAAAACATCATTATTTTTAAAAATAGAGGGGAAAATATTATCAAATAGAGGGGCAAAAGTATATCTTTTTGTTGCTTTATTACAAATAATACCATAATCTACAAACTTTCTTTCACTTTGATTGATAATACTATCGAATATCAACATATTAAAATATTTAGTTTCAATTTTTTGATAGTCTTCTTCTAAAATACTTGGTAAATTTTTTATAATATTGAGTCCATAGTTAATTGCGGACATATAGTCTTCTTTTTCGTTTGCGACTGTTAGTTTCTGATATTCATCAACCCATTTTTCTTTTTTTATTTTTCCACTATTAATAAGTTTTTGAATTCTTTTTTTTAAATTTTCTGCAGTGTAGAATTCATTATTATTTATTAAATCTTTGACTATTATTGAGTCTTTTTCTTTATTTGAATTATAAAGATGGTATTCTTCTGCTACATCGAAGCCAAGTAATCTTCCAATTTGAAAAAGTGCTATTTCTAGATCGTCTACTGAACTATGTTTTTTGGTGCCTTTAAAGTTGCTATTAATTATTACTTCTGATGTTTCAGGGTTAATAACACTTAATGTTACTCCCTCCAATATAATGTTACTGTTATTATCGAAAGTCATAACATAGTAATTATTGCCATTGGTAAGTGGTGGGGCATTTTTAATACTGTTGTTTTTTATATTTTGGATACGATAATAACTAGCATATGTTTTTAGTTCATTTTCTATTGTTTTTAAATCTCTAGTATCATTTTGATATTTGTTTATAAGTGCTTGGGTTTCTTGTTGAGTTAATTGGTGGCTTTGAGCAATACTGTTAACTAAATTTAATATATTATTATTCATATATGATCACTATCCTATTCTAATTATAACAAAAATAAAATAGGTTTTCAACAATATTGTTTATTTTCAGAAAAAAAGTAGATTATTATAATACAAAATTAATAAAAAAGCGAGATACATTTGACTAATTACTTGGGGTAGTCGTATCTCACATATTCATTATACCACAAAAAATTATGTTTGTATTATTAAATTTAATTATTTATGGCCACTTTTTACTGTTCTACTTTGCTTATATTTTTATGATTTTTTATTAGTTTTTTTATACCATATTTATGTGAAAAGGCAACAGTTATTATTGATTTATCAATTGCAATGACTACTCCTTCACCATAATCTTTATGATATATGTGATCACCTTTAGAATATTCTATATTGGTATCGGTTAACATTTTATCTTTTCTAAACTGTGATACTTTATTAAAAATTGATGTTGTTTGTGTATCTGTTTCTATATATTTTCTATCTATTTCATCAATAAATCTGCTAGGTGGGTTACATTGTGATTGACCGTATAGCATTCTTTTTTTTGAATTTATCAGCCATAATTTTTTCTTAGCTCTGGTTATAGCAACGTAACATAATCTTCTTTCTTCTTCTATAGCTTCATTGCTTCCTTCTCTTATGGAATTATAGTGGGGAAATAAGTCTTCTTCCATACCAATTACAAATACGTAATCAAATTCTAATCCTTTAACAGCATGAACGGTCATTAAGCTTACTTTATTTGAACCATCTGTATGTTCTGTTACATCCGATACTAATGATATTTCGTTTAAAAAATCATCAAGGGATATTACGCCATATTCTTCTTCGTAGTTTTTGGTTATTGATTTAAATTCTTCTAGATTTTCTAGTCTAATTTCGCTTTCAAGGCTTTTTTCTGATTGGAGTTCTTTTTTTATTCCACTTAAATCTAAAACTTTATCTACCATTTCAGTAAGAGATAGATTTTGGCATTCTTTTATTAATTCTTGAATTATTTGTTTAAAGGCTAGTTCTTTACCTGATTCAATAGCATTAAACATAGAAGTATTTTTTTCTTCAGCTTTTGCTGTAATATTTCCTACGGTCTTATCTCCTATTCCTCTTTTGGGTACATTTATGACTCGCATTAAACTGGTATCATCGTCTGGATTATTTATTAATCTTAAATAGCATAATAAATCTTTTATTTCTTTTCTGTTATAGAAGTAGAAACTGCCAATAATGCGATAAGGAATATTCATTTTTAGCATGGCTTCCTCGATGGCTCTTGATTGGGCGTTAGCACGATATAAAATTGCTATATTATCGTAATTAACTTTTTCATTTGCTAATTTTTTTATTTCTTTGGCTACGTATTCGCTTTCAGCTTTTTCATCGTCTGTTTTTACATATTTAATTTTTGATCCGACATCGTTGTTACTCCATAAGTTTTTATCTTTACGAAGTTTATTATGTTTTATGACGCTGTTAGCGGCGTTAAGAATGGTTTGTGTTGAACGATAATTTTCTTCTAGAAGTATTGTTTTGCAATCGGGATAATCTTTTTCAAAATTAAGGATGTTTTTAAAGTTAGCTCCTCTAAATGCATAAATGGCTTGATCGTTATCCCCAACAACAAAGATGTTTCTATATTTTTTGGCAAGCATTTTACTGAAAACGTATTGGGCTTCATTGGTATCTTGATATTCATCAATTAAAATATACTTATATTTTTCTTGATAACTGGTTAGGATAGCGGGACTTATTTCAAATAATTTTATTGGTAAAATTAATAGGTCATCAAAATCAACTGAATTTCCAGATTTTAGTTTCTCACAATATTTTTTATATAATGTTACTATTTTATGATCAAATTCTATTTTGCTAAAGTGATTTGGGTCTATTAATTCATTTTTGGCAGAGCTTATTTTATTTCTTAATTCTTTGGCATTATAATATTTTGGATTCATATTTAGGTCTTTCATTAGTTTTTTTACTACTGTTAGTGTGTCATCACTATCTAAGATGGTAAAGTTTTTTTTATAACCAAGAAATTCGTGATTATCTTTGATTATTTTAAGTCCTAATGAATGGAAGGTTGATATTTGAATACTATTAGCGCTACTACCAATTAAACCAACAACTCTTTCTTTCATTTCGCGAGCTGCTTTATTAGTGAAGGTTATTGCTAGTATATTAGATGGTGATACTCCATTTTCAATTAGATATGCTATTCTTGAGGTTAAGACTTTAGTTTTACCCGATCCTGCGCCTGCTAGTACTAGCATTGGGCCTGTTTTATGTAAAACAGCCTCTTTTTGCTTTTTATTTAAGTTATCTATATTCATAGTATTCCTCCTCTCATAATAAAGCTAATTAGATAGTTTTTGGTTTATCATAGGTATTTTTTCATTTAAATAAATACCTATCTTTTTGTTTTTTAGGTTTTTATTTATCTCTTCATAAGATATTTCAACGAAACTATTTTTATTATAATTATAACTATAGAATTTGTTGTCATAACTTATTAGAATGAAATGTTCTTTATTATTATAGATATCATTTATAAATAAATTGTTAATTGATACGTCGTAGTTTGGACAATATTTAGAAAATATAATGCTATAAATTGTTCCTAGTTCTATTGGCTTTACCTCAGATGCATTTATTATATCTTGAGTTTTTAAAAGTATTTCCTTGAAAAAGTTTTCTTTGCTATAGTCAATATTTCTAAGTGCTGTTTGTAAGCGAAATTCGCTATAATTATCTTTGATATATCCTATTTTTTTGTCTAGTTCTATATCATCGTTATATCCTAAAAAGTTTCTTGTTTGAAAGCTACTTTGAATGAATGGTATATCTTGGGTAATATCTACTATTATATTATTGTTATCTATTGTTAGTATATTTTTTAAATATCCTAGTTTACTTACAGTTATTAATTTGCAATCAATTTGGGCTAGTTTACATAAATACAAGTATAGTTTAGTAAATGAAATATTTGTTCCTTTGGTATTATAAACACAACCCCATATATTATTAATAGTACTTATTGTTGATAAATTGAAAGTTTCGTTTTTATCTGGAAGAATGTTTATATCATAACCTAGATTTTTTCCTATTTGAATATATAGATATTTTGCTATTTCTAATTGTGTAAAGTTAGGGTCAACATTATTAATTATGTCTAATATAAATAATTCACTTTGTCTAAAAATATCATATGAAACATAAATATAGCCATTTTTACCATCTATCATATCGGAATAGGAATAATTTTGGCCATTATCAATTAAGTAATATATTACTTCTAAATTGGGATTAGTTATATCTAAATTTATATATTTAACATTAGGTAATTTTTTTAATTGTTCTATATCTTCCATAGTTGATACACTGTGGATCATGGGAGGCTTATCTTTCATATTATCACCATAATTAAGTATAATATAAAATGAAATGAAATAAAAGGTATTTATACGTTTAGTTTACAAATTTACTTATTGTTTAAGGGTTATTATTAGTAAAAGAAAAAAGATTAGTTGTTCTACTATCTTTAATCTTTTATTATAGATTATTAAGTTTATTTTTAATAATATTGCTTATTTCTTTCATATCATATTTTCCTCTTACTTGAGGATTTATAGTTTTCATTATTGTACCCATATCTTTCATAGAAGTTGGTTTGATTTTATTGAATGCTTCTTCAATTATTTTTTCCACTTCTTCTGTTGATAACTGAGTAGGCATATATTCATTTAAGATATTTATTTCTTCTTCGTGTTGTTTTACTAAGTCTTCTCTACCGGCTTTTTGAAATTCCGCTATGGAATCTTTTCGCATTTTTATTTGTTTTGAGATAATATCAATTACATCTTCATCAGATAAGTCGTGTTTTTTTTCGATAGTTGCTAGTTGAATAGCGCTTTTAATTCCTCTAATAGTTCCCAATTTAAATTGTTCTTTATTTTTCATAGCGTTTTTTATATCTTCATTAATTTTTTCTGTTAAATTCATAATAACACTTTCCTTTAATTATATTTTTTATAGTCATTTCTTCTGTTATTTTTTTTATTACTTCTTATTGAATTAATAGTATTTTGCTTTTTTTCTTCTCTTCTTCTTACTCCAGGTTTTTTATAAGCTTTCTTTTCTCTTACAGCAGAAAGGGTTGGGGCAGCTTGAGTTCTTAGTGCTCTTAAGGCTCCATCTACATTATTGTTTCTTACATTAACATTTACTGACATTTATATCCCTCCCTTCCTTGTAGCAATTAGATTATATCATTATTTTTTTAATTAAACAAGCGTTTTTATTATAAAAATGGCGTAAATACTAATGAAAGGGTAGTTATTTTATTTTATTTCTTAATTTTATTATGGCATAGATATTTATTAGTAGTAAATATAAAATAAAGGAGTCTATTATTCCCCAAAGAAAACTAGAGTTTATGATACCTCCTGTGAAGATAATTATTACTAGTAATATTTTAAAGATAGTTATTTGGGTGTTAGTTATATTTTTATAGATAAATTCTAATATATTTATGCCATAGTAATAGCCACTTATTATTGTTGAGAGTGCAAAAAGGAAAATAATAATTAATAGACTTATATTACCTATTATTCCTAGATTCTTGTTAAATATATTCATCACTAATTCTATTCCATTTATATTTTCTATATGTAATTGATAGTTGTTAGTTAGAATAATAAATGCTGTTATGGTACATATGATTAGAGATGTGAAGTAGACGCCTGATACTTGAAATAATGATTCTTTTTGGGGATTTTCTTTTTTTATAGCACTAGCAATACTAGTTGTTCCTATACCTGATTCTGTAGCAAATATGCTTTTTTGTATTCCTATTATGATTATACTTATTAGGCTTGTTTTTAGTGTTAGAGCATCGTTTATTATTTGAGAGATGATATTTGGTATTTTTTCTATATTAAATATTATTATTATTCCTCCTAGTAATAGATATAATATACACATAATTGGTACTATTTTAGTTATAAATTTTAATACTTTATTTATACTTTTAAATATTGTAAGGCTAATAACTATAACGAGAAAGATAGTTATTATTATGGGGGAGATATTTATAATTTGATGGATTGATTTAACTACTGTATTGGCTTGAATTCCTATAAATCCTATGACATAAGATAATATTAATACTATAGCGTATATTAGAGATAAGCCTTCATTTTTTAATCCTTTTTTTATATAATTAAATGGTCCTTTTTGGTATATTACACCTAAATAACTTTCACAGTATGTTAGGATAGAAAAAAGGATACTACTTATCCAAAGCCAAAATATTACACCTGGTCCTGCTATATAAATAGCTAGAGCGATTCCTGCTATTGATCCTACTCCTATTTTTGCTCCAAGTGATACACACAGGGAGTCAAAATTGCTATTTTTAAAACTACTTATAAGTTTTTTTATATTTAGTTGAATAAATTTTAATTTAAAGGTAAAATAAATGCTAGTTAAGGTTACGACAATAATTACGATGGTCCAAAGAAGGTTATTATATATTTGGAAATAGTTATGACTTAGCATTTTTACTGGTATCATGGATAGTATGAGAATTATAAATATTAAATTTATTGTTTTATTTTTCATAAGTCACCTATTAAAATATAATATTAATTTAAAATAAAAATGTCTAAATAGGTATAAATAATACATTTTTTTTGTAAATTGTCATAAGTTATATTGAAAATATATAAAGGGGTGGATTTAATGGATAATGAAAACAGAAATAGAAATAGATGCGATAATTGTATCGCAGATATATTAAAAGTTATTTTAATTCTTCAGCAAAGTGCTAATCGTTCTGATTCTTGCTTAGATACATGTGATCGTGGATTTTTAGGTCAGCAATGTTGTCCTACTGTATGTAATACAAGGCCTATTCAATTATATTTGTGTTGTGATGGTAGTACACCTATAGGTATGCCTATTAGTAAGAGTGCTACTGAAACAACAACTTCTTCTGTATTTAGGTTAGAAAAATTAGATGATTGTTGTGCTACTTGTAGAGTTTTAGTTGTAAATACTGATACTACTTTAGCTACTTATACAGCTACTAATTCTTTCTTTACAGTTAATTTAGATTGTCTATGTATGATTAGATGTTTAGATGATGCTTTTGTTGAAGGAGTATAGTAATTATTATAATAAAATAGAGATTGTCGTAGGGCAAATCTCTATTTTTGTTTTTTCTTTTTCTTTAATTTGTCATTTTTTTCTTCGATACATACTCTTTGGGCTAATGCTAGGGAGATAATTAAGGAGATGGCGTAACTTCCTCCATAGGATAAAAATGGCAATGGTACTCCTGTTAGAGGGCCTATACCCATAACACCAATTAAGTTAATTACTACATGGGAAAAGATGTAAATGCATACGCCATATGCTAGTAGTGAATTTTCTAAAGTATTAGCGTGTCTTGCAATAGAATATAAGCGATAGATAATAAATAGGTATAGTAATATAATGACAATTCCCATAAATACGCCCCATTCTTCTACTATAATTGGGAAGATGAAGTCGGTATAGGATTCTGGAAGATATAGATATTTCTGGGTACTTTTACCTATTCCTTGTCCTGTTAGGCCACCGTTGCTGAAGGCTATGAAACTATTACATAGTTGGTAGCCGGAATCTTCTTGATATCTGTCACATGGGTTTAGGAAGTTAAATCTATTTAATTGATAGCTTTCTAAAAAGCTACCTTTAGTTATAATAAATATTAGTGCGACTAAGATTATACCTACTATTACGATTGAGGTATATTTAAAGCGATATTTTTTAGACATTGGTAAGGAAAAAAACATGAAAAAACTTATTAGGGCTATGATACTAGCGGTTCCAATATCTGGTTGAAGTGCTACTAACAATATGATTATAAATATATAGATTAATGGTTTTAAAAGGCTTTTGTGGTTGTCTAATGTTAGTTTATTTTTTTCATAATAACATGCTAAAAATATAATAACTACTATTTTGGCAAATTCACTTGGTTGGATAGATAATCCTCCTAGATCAAACCAGCCTTGTGTTCCTTTAGCGGAGTGTCCTATAATGAATAGTGCACCTAAGCATATTATTATTATAAACATAAATAGATAATAAAATTTTTGATATACTTTAGTAGGAATTCTTATGATAATTAAAAAGATAATTATTCCTAATGTCAAGAAGATTGCTTGTCTGTAGAAATAGTAATAGGGATTTTTTTCGTAGTACATTAATGACTCCATTGAGGAGGCACTTAGGATCATAAGGAGTCCAAAAAGAAAAAAAGCAATAGTTATAAATAGTAGTGGTTTATCCATTTTAGAAAATATTTTTCTCATATATTATCAATCCTTTACTATATAATATAACATATAACTTTTACTTTAAATACATATTTTTTTTATATTTACACTTACTAGACATTATCCTTTGATATTTAAGTTGTCAAATTTTACGTCGAGGAATTTTTTGCTTGCTAGGGCATCACACATATGTACAAATCTTTGTTCTGCTGTTCTGGGTTTTGGTAAAACTTCTTTTTTGGCGTATTTGTCGTAATTCCATTCTCCCATATGTGATTCAATCATGGAACACATTTTTCTGATATCATCTATGTCCATTGACAATTCATCTGCGTGTTCTTGAATGAGTTGTGATACTAGTAGGGGGTGATCAAATCTAGTATATTTTTCATGATCTATTCCTGATTTTAAGCCATCATGTAATATTAAGGCCATAATTATTAAATCTTTGTCTTTATCGGTAAATTTGGCACCTACAGTATTATTGTTTAATAGTTCATAAGCAATTCTTACGGCAACTTTTGTGTGTCTAACTAGTCCACCTTCACCTTGGGCAAAGTCTGGATGGTATTTGCCGGTAGATGAAGCTGGTATTTCAAAGAAATACTCTGGTAATAGACTTATTAAATGTCTTAAATCTTTTCTTCTACTACTATCTTTAACATAATTAATTTCATTTTTAAAATAATTTATTTTATTCATACTAACTCCCTACTTCTCTATGTGGACATCCAGTTTGTTATATGGAATGTCTATTTTATTTTGGTCTAATATTTCTTTTATTAATCTTAAGGCTTTTCTTTTTATTTCAATATTTGTATTTGGAGCACATTCTATCTCGATGGTGTATATTATGGCAGAAGCTTCAAATGAATCTATACCTTGTAAGTTTATGTTATAAACATTTTTAATTTTTTTTATTTCATCTGTTATACTATTTAATATTTCTTCTAAATTATTAATATCTGTATTATAGTTTACTGGTACGTTGATTGTAAATTTGGTATTGCTTAAATTATAGTTAATTACTTCAGTGAATGATGAATTATTTAGTGTTTTTACTTCTCCAGTGTATGCTCTTATTTTAGTGGTTTTAAGTCCAAAGGATATAACTTCTCCTTTGAAACCATTTATTTCTATCCAATCTCCTACGGCATAGGCATTATCAAAGATAAGAAATATTCCCGCTAATAGATCTTTGATTATATCTTGAAAAGCTAAACCTATTATTAAGCTTACAACTCCTAAAGATGCAAGTATACTTGTTGTATTTATGCCATTTAGGTTTAAAATCATGATAATAATTATTATTGCTATTACGTATTTGATAATATTATTTATTAAGCTTATTACAGTTGTTTTGCGTTTTTCTAAACCTTTACTGGTATGGTTTTTAATGTTGATTTTGCTTACTTTTGTTATTGTTTTGGCAATAATATTATACAAGAGTATTCCTATTGCAATGTATAGAATAGGTAAATATATTCTTTCTGAGGTTATAAATTCTATAATTAATTCTAACATAGGTAAATCACTGTTTAATGAATTCTCTTATTTTTGATTCTGGTATGAACCCGATATTTCTTTTTTGTTCAATACCTTTATCAAATAGTATTATACAAGGTATACTCATAACACCATATTCTTTTGCAAGGTCATCTAGTTTGTCGACATTTACTTTAGCAACTTCTATTTCATCAGTTACTTTCTCTATTTGTGGGCTTAACATTTTGCAAGGTCCACACCAATCTGCGTAAAAATCAACTAATACTCTTTTTTGAATAATATTATTAAATTCTTCTTTATTGGTTATATTTTTCATTATATAATTCCTCCAATTCTTTGTAAAAGCTATCGTTTTCGTCATAATTATCTAAAATATCTGGATCGTCTATATGAATTTTATTTGATTCTACTAGTCTTTTAGCACTTTCTATAGATATTAGTTTGTTATCTAGTAAGGTTGCTAAAACTAATGAATTTACTTCACTATTACTTTTTTCATCTCTATTCTTTATAATATTCCATACATCACTATATACATTTACTGTATCATCAACTATACTTGATAATATTGGTGTATTTTCTAATATTTTGTTGCCAAATTGCGATTCGTTGACAAAGTTTAAGTTAAATACTGGCATATTAAGAATATATAAAATTATAAAAATATAAACATAATATTCTAGTGCACCAACAAATAGTCCTAATATTTTTGATGGTATACTTAAGAAAATTGTCATTTTTAATAAGTGTTCTACTAATCCTGTTACTACTAATAATACTTTTAGGATAAACATTAATGCGGCAAAGATTATTAGGAACGATATTAATTGATAAAGTAGTATATTTACTGCTTCTATTCCTTCTATTAATCCAAAGAAGTTAAAGAATGGTAAATTTTCATACATTAATACCATTAATTTATCTT
>CASEAD010000036.1 GCA_949285775.1 uncultured bacterium | reverse complement strand
TTAAAAGATAATGATATTAATGATGTGACTAAGAGGAGTTTAGTTCAGAGTTTTGATAAGGTATTGTCTTTAGATTTATTGAAGAAAGATGATAACTTACTTGATAATGAGTTAGAAAAGTATATAGAAGATATGATTATAAAGAGGAATGAACATAAGAAGAATAAGGAATATGATAAGGCTGATAAGATAAGAGAAGAGCTAAAGGAGAAAGGGATTATTATTAAAGATACTAGGGAAGGTACTTTGTATGAGGTTATAAAAAAATAGTTTTGCACAGTTTTGGGGAAAAGTAATAATATTATTGCTTTTTCTTTTATAAGGAGGATAGTATGGAAGTCATATTAAGTAGAAGAAGCTATAGAAAGTTTTTGGATAAAGAAGTAGGTGATGATAAGATAGAAAAATTGCTTAGAGCAGGAATGCAGGCTCCTTCGGCTTGTGATGGTAGGCCTTGGGAATTTATTGTTGTTAGGAATAGTGAAATATTAGATAAGTTAAGTAGTGCTACTACATATGCGATGTGTGTTAAAAATAGTAGATGTGCAATTATTCCTTGTTATAGGAACAGTGAATTAAAAAATAAGGACTATGTTATTTGTGATATGAGTGCTTGTGTGGAAAATATTTTGATAGAGGCTAATTATTTGAAACTTGGTGCGGTATGGATAGGGGTTGCTCCTGTTAGTGAGAGAATTAATAATGTAATAAGTATATTAAATATTAAAGATAGGTTAGTGCCTTTTTGTATTATTCCTATTGGATACCCTGTTAATATAAAAGAATATGAGGATAGGTTTGATAGGGAGAGAATACATTATATTTATTAAAAAAGAAAGAATAGTATCGGATATAGATTATTCTTTCTTTTAATTTGAATTGTTATTTTACTAAGGGAAAGGGTGTGGCATATCTATTAATTTCTTTTTATATTTTAATCCTAATTGTATAGTGATGGGAAAAATCTGATAAATAATCTATGATACTATCATATTAGCTATTTGACAAATCTAATTGTATATGATAAACTGTGGTTAAATTTATGTAAATAATCAGTTTAGGAGGAATATATGGAAAGTAAAATAATCGGTCAAACTGTTCCAATAGTGGAAATAAAATTAAATAAGGGTGAGACTGTTTATACTCAGTCAGGAGGAATGGCTTATCAAACTGAAGGTATTCAAATGAAGACGAATGCTAGGGGAGGAGTAATGAGAAGTCTTGGTAGAATGTTTACTGGTGAATCTATATTTATGGCTCACTATACCGCAACATTAGATGGGAGTATTGTTGCTTTTGCATCTACTGTTCCAGGTAGTATTTTGCGTTGTGACTTAGATGAAAATAATAGTTTAATTATTCAAAAGGGGGCTTTTTTGTGTGCTGAGTCGACTATTGATACTAAGGTTGCTTTTACAAAAAGATTTAGTTCAGGGTTATTTGGTGGTGAAGGATTTATTTTACAAAAAGTTGAAGGGCGTGGAGCGGTATTTTTAGAAGTTGATGGTGATTTAATTCAAAAGACTCTTGCTCCTGGTGAGGTATTAAAAGTTGATTCAGGTAATGTTGTTGCTTTTGAGCCTACTGTTTCTTATGAAATAGAGGTTATTAAAGGATTCGGTAATATTTTGTTAGGTGGAGAAGGACTTTTCTTAACTAAGCTAGTTGGTCCTGGAAATGTTATTATTCAATCGCAGAATTTTCAAGATTTTGCTAATAAGTTGATTCCATTTATACCTTCTAATAATAAGTAAAAAAGGATTTTTGTTCCTTTTTATTTTTGATTTAAAGATGCTTTAATGAAATTATCAAATAGGGGATGAGGTTTCATTGGTCTTGATTTAAATTCTGGGTGGAATTGGCAGGCTATATGGAAGCTTTGAGTTGGTAATTCTACTATTTCTACAAGATTGGCTGGTTCGTTAATTCCTGAGAATACTAAGCCTTTTTCTTCTAATAGGGTTTTATATTTATTATTAAATTCATAGCGGTGTCTATGTCTTTCTAATATTTTATCCTGTTTATAGAAGGAGTGAACTTTGGTATTGGGTTTTAAGGTGCATTCATAGTTTCCTAATCTTAGGGTTCCACCCATATTGACAATAGATTTTTGATCTTGCATTAGGTCAATTATTGGATCTTCACATAATTCATCAAATTCAGTGGATGATGCTTTAGATAGTCCACATACGTTTCTTGCAAATTCTATTACTGCTAATTGCATCCCTAAACATAGTCCTAGGAAAGGTATATTATTTTCTCTAGCATAGGTTATAGATTTAATTTTTCCTTCTATTCCTCTGTTGCCAAATCCTCCTGGTACTACTATTCCTTTAGTATTTTTAAAAACTTCATCTAAGTTATCTAATGTTTCTAGTTTTTCAGAGTCTACCCAATTGATATTTATTTTGGTATTGTATTTATATCCCGCGTGTTTTAGAGACTCTACTACTGATATATATGCATCATGTAGTTCAACATATTTTCCTACTAAAGATATTTCTATTTCTTCTTTTAAGTTATTTGTTATTTCTATTAGTTCATACCATTTATTAAGATTGGCTTTTTTTGGCTTTAGTTCTAGTTGTTTTAATACTATTTCATCCATATGTTGTTCATAATAATTAATTGGTATCTGATAAATATTTTTTACATCTAAGCTTTCTATAACATTTTCTTCTGGTATGCTACAGAATAAAGATATTTTTGCTTTTTGAGAATGTTCTAGGGGAATAGGGCTTCTTGTTACGATAATATCTGGTTGTATTCCTAATCCTCTTAATTCTATTACGCTATGTTGGGTTGGTTTAGTTTTTAATTCGTTAGAGCCATATATGTATGGAATTAGCGTTGCATGAACAAATAGGGTATTGTTTTTCCCTAATTCGTTTCTTATTTGTCTAAGGGACTCTATAAATGATTGAGATTCTATATCGCCTATAGTACCACCAATTTCCGTTATGACTATATCAGCATTACTTGTTATTCCTGCTTCATAGACTTTGTTTTTTATTTCATTAGTAATATGAGGAACTATTTGTACAGTTGCTCCTAAATAATCTCCTCTTCTTTCTTTATCTATTACTGTTTTATATATTTTTCCGGTTGTTATGTTTGATGTATAATTTAACTCTTCATCAATAAATCTTTCATAATGACCTAAATCTAGATCGGTTTCACTGCCATCTGCAGTTACAAATACTTCTCCATGTTGATATGGAGACATGGTTCCAGGATCTACATTAATATAAGGATCAAATTTTTGCATAAATACTTTATAGCCTCTTGCTTTAAGTAATAGCGCCAGTGATGAGGCGGTTATTCCTTTACCTAGTCCTGATACTACTCCCCCAGTTACAAATACATACTTTGTCATAAAAAAACACCTCTACTCTCTTATGAGAACCAGTGGCTCTATTTAATTATAACAAATATTTTTTTAATATGTTTATAGTTATCTAATAGTTAGCAAAAAGTTAATGTAGGTCAATTATTATAGTAAATGCCCGTTTTGGCCTACACCCTAAACTAAATGGGCATTTACTATTGAAAATGGTTATTTCTTTTGATAGAATTGAGGTAGGAGGAGATTATTATGGCTAATGTAGATTATATAGATAGATATATATTAAGGATAGATGAAGAGATTAATAATAAGGATAGTATTCCTGGTGGTA
>CASEAD010000035.1 GCA_949285775.1 uncultured bacterium | reverse complement strand
ATCACGAACCTCTTCCCTAACCTTACAACTATCAGATAGATCAACAAAATAATAATATACATAATCACTATCCTTAAATAAATATATCTCCGTATTATCTAAATTACTACATCTCTCATTAACCCTAGGATTAACCAAATCATCCTCACTTATTAACCCCGTATCAACCAAATCCCTTAAAGTAATACTACTACCATCATCCTTCTTCATCAAATTAGCCTTAACACTAACACTACTATCACTCCTACATTCCCCTAATCCATTATAATCATAACACTTATCAAAAACTATAACATCACTACTATCATCCTCTATAAAACTACCACTATTTAAAGTAACATAATCCAAATAATCATCTATCAAACTAGCAATCTTATCAACAAACACATCCTCACTCCTTAACCTAGAAGCCTCAATAGCCCCACTTACACCCCTACCAACTAAAAGTACTAACAAAGAAAGAATAACCACTACCGCCAAAACCTCTATTAAAGTAAAACCCTTATTATCCATAAAAATCACCCTTCTATAACTATTTTACCATACTAAAAACTATTTTTCTATACAATTATCAATTTGACATAAAAAACTAAATAATATATACTAATCTATGGTGATAAAATGTTATTAATATACCAAAACAAAAAAATAGATCTATACGTTTGTAATACATTCTATAAAAGATTAAAAGGATTCATGTTTACCAAAAATATAAATAAAGCCCTATTATTTAATAATTGCAATAGTATTCACACTTTCTTTATGAAAGAAAATATCGATGTCATAATGTGTGATAAAAATAATACTATCCTCTATTATTACCCAAACCTAAAAAAAAATAAAATAATATTACCCAAAAAAAATGTCTATAAAACATATGAAACACCAGCATATTACTTTAATATAAAAATAAATACTAAAATGGAGGTCCAAAAATGAATATAACAATACTAGGCTGTGGTGCATATGCCTTAGCACTATCACAAATGTTTAAAGAAAATAATTGCCATATCACAATGTGGAGTAAAATAAAAGAAGAAGTAATTAACTTAAAAGATAAATATAAAGATATAACATTTACAAACGATCTAAATAACGCTATTAAAGAAACAGACTTACTAGTAATAGCCCTACCAATCGAATACTTAGAAAACACCACCAAAGAACTAAAAGAATATTATAACAATCAAGACATTTTAATCGCCACCAAAGGAATATCCCAAAACAATAACCTATTTTCAACAGAAATAATTAATAAATATATCAATACCCCCAACATAGGAGTTATTTCCGGAGGAACATTTGCTGAAGACATGATGAATAAAAAAATAATGGGTCTAACCCTAGCAACCAAAAGCAACGTTATCATTAATAAAGTAATGCAAAGCCTAAAATGTAAATACTTAGATATTGAAATAAGTAACGATCTAATAGGAGTTCAAATATGTGGCGCGATAAAAAATGTTATGGCTATAGCCTGTGGTATCCTAAACGGACTAAATTACCCCGAATCAACCAACTCCCTATTTTTAACTAAAGCCATCTATGAAATAAGAGATATAATCATTTCTCTAGGTGGAAATAAAGATACCATCATAAGTCACGCAGGAATAAACGATATCACTATGACCTGCTCATCTACAAAATCAAGAAATTACACCCTAGGAAAACTATTAGCAACCACTAATAAAAAAGAAATAGATGAGTATATAAAAAATACCACCATCGAAGGCTTATACACCGCTAAAAGCATCTATGATCTAACCCAAGAAAAAAACTTAAATTTCCCTATTATAAATATAATCTATAACATCTTATACCAAAACAAAGACATATCTACCCTAATTAAATACTTAAAACAGGAACCCTATTAAAAGTCCCTGTTCTTTTTATCTAGTATACTCAAACTCATAATCCATTATCCTAACAATATCTCCCTCTTTTATTCCCATCTTCTCTAACTCATCATCAACACCCATCGCACGCAACTTACGCGAAAATCTAAGTAATGCCTCATCAGTATTAAAATTAGTCATCTCAAATAACTTCTCTCCTCTCTCACCTTCAATTACATACACATTACCATCTTTAACTATATTAAAAGGCTTTTCTCTCTTAAATTTATATAAAACATGACTCTCTATCTCATCATCCTCAAACAATACCTCATCTTTAATATTCATAACCAAATCCCCTAAAACTCTCATTACTTTATCTAAACCTTCACCCCTAATAGCACTTACTTCAAATATATCACAATTAACTTTCTCCTTAAATTTATCTAAATTATCCTTAGCCCCTTCAATATCCATCTTATTAGCAATAATAACCTCTGTCTTATTTAATAACTTATCACTAAACTTCTCAAGCTCTTTTCTTATCGTAATATAATCATCATAAGGATCTCTCCCCTCACTACCAGACATATCAATAACATGCGCTATTATCTTAGTCCTCTCAATATGCTTCAAAAACTTATCTCCAAGCCCAATACCCTCACTAGCACCTTCTATAAGCCCCGGAAGATCCGCTACAGTATAAGAATAATTATCAATACTAACAACCCCCAAATTAGGAAATAAAGTAGTAAAATGATAACTAGCTATTTTAGGATTAGCATTAGTAATCTTAGACAAAAGCGTACTCTTACCAACACTAGGAAGACCAACTAAACCAACATCAGCAAGCATCCTTAACTCTACTTTCAACTTTCGCTCTTCCCCAGGTTCCCCTCTTTCACAATACGATGGACAAGGATTACTCTTAGTAGCAAGACTAACATTACCTCTACCACCTCTACCACCATACGCAACAACAACATAATCCCCATTTTTAACTAAATCAGCAATAACATTACCCGTCTCACTATCACGAATAGTAGTACCAACAGGAACCCTAACTATAACATCTATTGCTTTCTTACCATTCTGATTCTTACCCGATCCATTCTCACCAGATAATCCCTTTATATGTTTCTGATACCTTAAATCAACCAAAGTCCTAAGTCCCTCATCAGCTTTAAATATAATATCAGCGCCCTTACCGCCACTACCACCAAAAGGACCGCCCATTGGTATATACTTCTCTCTCCTAAAAGCCATACAACCATCACCACCACGACCAGCACTAACAGTAACTAATACCTCATCAACAAACATAGTATCCCTCCTTTCGTACTATTATACAATAAATTTGTCTAAAAAACAAAGAATATTTGTCATCCTCTTGTTAAAAACATCAAAAAAATGTTATAATATTAAAGAAAAAGGAAGTGATTCAAATGCAAGATTACGGAAAAATAATATTTTATACCAAAGAAAAATATTGTCAAATAATAATAAAAAGCAATAAAACAAATACATATAACTTAAATAAAGAAGATTCCCAATCTCTAATGGAAGCATTATCCAAACATAAAAACTTATTTAATAAAGAACAAATCAAAAATAATATTTATATTAATCTAAATACCCCTAAACAATTAGAAATAATTTTAAATATCTGTGAAAAATATAAAATAAAACCCAAAAAGCAAAGACTTATCCTATACAAAATCAATAAATATTTAGGAAGAATACTTGTTACAACAGCCTTATTAAAAATACTATCACCAGGACTAATTATAGAAGCAAATGATATTGATATAGAAGAACCAACCCCAACAAGAACAACAACTCAATACGATACTTCAGAAACAATTTCCGATGAAATACCTACCGAACCCGAAATAACCATAACGGAAGAAGAACCAATAATCATTGAAGATGAACTAACAATTACAGAACAAACTACTGAGCAATCAGAAAAAGAGCCTCAAGAAGAAACCCAAGAAAATACAACAGACCAAGAAATCACCCTATATAGTGAAACACAAGAAAACACAGCCTTTCAAACCTTTTATTACACATTCAACATAAACGATATTAATATAGATGAAAGATTATATAACAAATATAATACCACTATAGATTACTATTACGATCTATTTGAAAAATACGGAAATATGTATGGCATAGATCCCAACCTAATATCTTACATAGCCACCCAAGAAAAAGGTATCCATAGTGAAACACAAGATAGCGGTGGCGCTATTGGTTTATGTCAACACCAAATATATTGGACAGAATTAGATATTTTAACTAGACCAGAATTAAGCCTAGACGAAAAACTCCAAGCCTTCACCATATCCGCATACAACTTCGAAACAAATTCTTATGATAACCTCTTACCAATATCTGACTATAGTAGAAACAATATTGATAACTCCTTATTACAAGATAAAATATTAATAGACCTATCCAACATAGAAGATAACATCAGATTATGTGCTGCCAAACTCGCT
Source organism: uncultured bacterium (assembly GCA_949285775.1). GTDB lineage: Bacteria > Bacillota_I > Bacilli_A > RF39 > UBA660 > RUG11198. Next base: position 1,298 of record CASEAD010000035.1, on the reverse strand, counting down.
AATGACCTAATATACTTTAATCATAACATAATAGCAACCATTGTATCTTATAACCAAGGAAGATATAGAACAGAAGGATATATAGAAAAATACGCAACTAATAACGGAATATCCTATCAAGAATCACTAAACAGCAAAAATTGGCTAACATATATAGGAAACACCGGCGATCCCAACTATATTTATAATGTATTAAGATTTGCTATAGCAAGCGAAAATGATACCATTACTTGTACATATCTAGATGAAAATAATTATACATGTGATGTCCAATTAACAATAGAAGGAGATAACATCCTATCAAATAAAGCCATTACTCATTAAAAAGACTAAATTCCCGTATTTAGTCTTTTAACTATACTCTTACCTTCTTCTTTATTATCATTTAATAATCTTAAAACATCACTAATATATCCATAAACATTACTATTCTTATCTCTTTGTTTCATTATTATTTGTTGCTGTAATGAATAATCATCACTTCCCATAACCTTATCACATTCAGAATCAACAACACTAACAATTGCAATAATATACTGTATATCTATTTCTTTTAATAACTCCTCATTAAAATCTCCATTAACAAATGACTTTTTAATAATGTCTATATAAATAGAAGCAATATAACTATCTAACTTACCTTTTTGTAATAAACTTAACTTATTTCTTCTATCAGCAATACTCTTAACAATCATATTAATTCTATTTAAATTATCACTAAAACTATCCTCTAAAGAAATACTTTTAATAACATTTTCAATATCATTATAATTTTTATCAAGTAAAACTTCACTCTCTAGTTTTCTTTCTATAGAATATTTCAACTTAAATAACTTTCCATATATAACAGAATCAACATATAATCTATCATTTTTATTAGATTTTTCTAATAAAGTATGATGTTCCTTCATTATTGCATCTAACTCATTTTGATATTCTATTTTTTCCTCTAAAGAAAACTTATCTATCAATTTTCTTATCTCAAAAGAAAATGTTTCCAATTTAAAAGGATCATCACTCTCTTCTCTATTACTTAATCTTTCTATTAAATCATCAACAGCCCTTAAAGTATCATTAGCTAACTCTTCTCCTCTTTCTTCATCCTTTTTTTCTAATACTAACCACATTTCATTACTATCTATATCTCTTTTTTGTTTTTCCTTCATATGCAATTCTTTAATAACTTTTTTAATTTTTTCTTTTATCTCCCTCATTTTATCTTTATCATTATCTAGCATTATTCTCAAATTATTTGTATACTTTCTTCTAGATAAGGCTAATATTCCTTTCCTTACTCT
>CASEAD010000034.1 GCA_949285775.1 uncultured bacterium | reverse complement strand
GGTATTATTGATTTCATATTGCTCATATTGCACCCTCTATCTATTTATCTATAAGATGATTATATCATTAATTAATTAAAATGTCTTATAAAATGTAAAGTTTTTTATTATTTATTGCATAGTTATTAAAAATAACATATACTGGTATAAAGTATAGATGTAAGGAGGTTAATATTTATACTTAGCGCTAGACCATTGAATTGGTGACGAGGTTGATACTTATCGAGTTTTCAGCGGGTGGTATCACGGGTATATGCTCGTTAGATATATTACAAAAAATAAAATTAAGATTATAACAAAGAATATATCATATTTAGAAAGGTTGTATTTTATGTGTGGAATCGTAGGATATGTAGGTAAGAAGAATTGTTTACCTCTTTTAATAAATGGATTAAATAAATTAGAATATCGTGGTTATGATTCTGCTGGTATTGCAGTTTTTAAGGATAATGATATTAAAATTACTAAGACAGTAGGAAGAATTAGAGATTTAGATGATATTATAGATTATAATGATAGTTCTTGTATAGGTATTGGACATACAAGGTGGGCTACGCATGGGGGAGCGGTTACAGTTAATGCTCATCCTCATAGACAGGGGGATATTGTAATTGTTCATAATGGTATAATTGAGAATTATTTGGAATTAAAGGATATTTTACTTGAAAATAATTATAAGTTTAGTAGTGAGACTGATACGGAAGTAGCGTGTGCTTATATAGATTATTTATATAAAAAGAATAAGGATATGATAAGTGTTCTTGAGCAGTGTACTAGAGATTTTATTGGTAGTTATGCTATGGCTATAATGGTATGTAGTGATAATGATAAGATATATGTTATAAAGAAAGATAGTCCTTTAGTTATTGGTAGTTGTGAGGGGGAGAATTATATTGCTTCTTCTACTAATGCTTTTAGTAATGATATAGATAGATATATTATATTAGATGATTATGATTATGGTTATATTGATGAGAAAGATATTGCTATATATAATAATGGAATATTGCAAACTAAGGAATATGTTAGGTTTAATAGTGCTGATGATGTTTGTGATAAAAAGGGATATAAGCATTATATGTTAAAAGAAATTAATGAACAGGGAGATATTATTAAGAAGTTAAATGATAAGTATTTGAATAATTTAGGTGAGTTAATAGATATAAGTAGGTTTAATGAGATACATATTATTGGTTGTGGTAGTGCATATCATGCGGGTATTATTGGTAAGTATTTAATTGAGGAGAATAATGGTATTAATGTTTCTGTATATATTGCTTCTGAGTATAGGTATCAAAAGATTAATTATAGAGATAATACTTTAGTTATTGCAATATCTCAATCTGGGGAGACTGCTGATACAATAGCGTGTTTAAAAAAAGCTAGGAGTAATGGTATTTATACTTTAGGTATTGTTAATGTTAAAGATAGTACTATTTCTAGGATTGTTGATGAAGTTATATATACAGAGGCTGGTAATGAAATTGCCGTTGCTACTACGAAGGGTTATTTAACTCAAGTTTATATTTTGACTCTTTTATCTATAAAGTTAATTAAGGATAATACGGTATTTATAGAGGAATTAAAGAGGGTTCCTAGTATAATAGATAATTTGATTAATCTAGATTATAATGATTTAGTTAAGGATATATGGAAGGATAAGGATATATTTTATATTGGTAGAAATATTGATTATGCTTCTATGTTAGAAGGGGCTTTAAAATTAAAAGAGATATCTTATATACACGCTGAATGTTATGCGGCGGGAGAGCTTAAACATGGGACTATATCATTAATAGAGAAAAATACTTGTGTTGTTGGTTTAATTACTAAGGATAATATTGCAACTAAAACTATTAGTAATATTAAGGAGGTTAAAGCAAGGGATGCTTATGTTATCTTGATAGTTAAGGATAGTTTAGGAGATATTATAAGTAGTGATTGTTATGATAAGTTATTATTAATTGATAGTGTTAGTGATATTATAGAGCCTATGATTAGTGTTATTCCTCTTCAATTAATTGCTTATAATGTTGCTTTGATTAATAATTGTGATATTGATAAGCCTAGGAATTTAGCTAAATCGGTTACTGTAGAATAAAATAAATAAAAAATAGATTGAAATATATCTATTTTTATGTTGGTTATAGTTTTAGAGTGGGTATGGGGAATATAATCATTTATAGTTGTTATACATTTTCCAAGATATTAAATTTTACTTAAGCATTCTTTAAAATATTCGTTATGAATTATATCGCTATCTTTAAAATATCCGTCTATATCAAATGATAATGTTTTATTAGTGCCTTTTATTTGTTTTAATACTTTGATGGAATAATCTATTATTTTATGTAATTCTTTATTAGATATTACGGAAGTGTTTATGTATGCTAAGTTATTAAAGTTTTCATCTATTACGTATTTCATAAATAGATAACTATTACTTAAGTGAATAGGGTATTTATTATTTATAATAAAGTTATTATTATTGAAGGTATATTCTTTATTATTTATTTGTTTAATTATATAAGATATTACTAAACTAGGGTTATCTAGGTTAAAGAAATTTATATATTTTATTAGGTTATTATTATGGGAAAATAGGTATTTAAACATTCTTTCATTTTGTATTAAATAGGGGTTAATATAGTTATCTTCTTGGATATAGTTATTAATATTAAATTTATCTTTAGATATAGATATTTTATCTAGATATATATCTATTAATTTATCATTTAAGGATTTATCTGTTAATTTGGTATATTTTATATTATGGGGATTTTGTTCTACTAGATATAGCATAAAGTTATAATTTTGGTAGAAGATGTTTTTAAAGGGGTAATTATTAATATTAAAGTTATAATGGTTTGTTTTTAGGATAGTTATAATATTATTAATTATTTTATCTTTTGTGGTATCTATTATATTATGCCAATCTATGTAGGTTATGTTATTTATATTATTTTTTATTAGATATATTATAAAGTTATAGTCTTTAGTTAGGTAGTTAAATAATAATTTATTTTCTTTTAGAATATTTATATTAAGATCACTTTTTATTATAGATAATATTAATCTATGTTTGTCATTTGTGGTTAAGTTATTTAGAATAAATTCATTTATATATGTTATATTATTTAGATCGTTTTCTATTAAATATAATAAGAAATCTATATTATTAGTAAGGATTGTGGGTAGTTGTTTTTTGGAATTTAAGAATTTTTCTTTGTTATATTTGTTTTGGCTTGCTATAGAGATAGAATATTTTATTAGGTTTCTTTGTCTTTCGGGTTCTATTTGATTATAGGTAATATACTTAATGTTATAATAATTAAGATCTACTAAATACTTCATAAAGTTAATATTACTAGATAATCTTTTTGGTAATTCATCAGGATATATAAATAGGGAATTTATATCTAATTTTTTTATTACTG
>CASEAD010000033.1 GCA_949285775.1 uncultured bacterium | reverse complement strand
GGTATTATTGATTTCATATTGCTCATATTGCACCCTCTATCTATTTATCTATAAGATGATTATATCATTAATTAATTAAAATGTCTTGTAAAATGTATAAAAATAAGATTTAATTGTTATAGAAAAATCTCCCTGTTAATAAGGAGAGTTTTAATTTTCTTCTTTGTAGTCACATGATGAACACTTTATACCACTTTTAGATTCTACTAATAGAGAGTTACATTTTGGACAAAGATTTCCTGTTGGTTTATCCCAAGTTGCTGTTTTACATTTTGGATAATTGTTGCAACCATAGAAAATTTTGCCTTTTCTAGTTGTTTTTTCTACTATTAATCCATCGCAGTTAGGACATTTCATTATTTCTTTTACTTCTGGTTGTTCTTTTTGTTTGATGTATTTGCATTCTGGATAGTTAGAACAGGCAGTAAATTTGCCATAGCGACTTTGTTTTATTACAAGGGGATTTCCACAGTTAGGACATAGTTCTCCTGTTTCTTCTGGGGCTTTTTTCTCCATTTCTTTGAATGCTACTTCTACTTTTGGTTCAAAATCATTATAAAATCTTTCTAATAATTCATTCCAAATTAAGTTTCCTTCTGCTATTTTATCTAAATCATCTTCCATTTCTTTAGTGTATTTTACATTGATAATATCTTTAAAGAATTCTTGTAATTTATCTGTTGTTTCTATACCTATATCTGTTGGTTTAAATTTTTTGTCTATTATTTCTACATATGCTCTTTCTTTTAATGTATCTATTGTTTTAGCATATGTAGATGGTCTTCCTATACCTAATTCTTCCATTTCTTTAATTAGTTTGCTTTCTGTATATCTAGAAGGTGGTTTGGTCTCGTGTTCACTTATTTCAATAGAATTAGATAATAGTTTTTGATTTTCTTTTATATTTGGTAAGATTTTATCATTATTATCTTCATAATCTGAATATATTTTTAGATATCCATCAAAGATTAATATTTGACCTGTTGTTTTGAAACGATAGTTATTATTATAAAGAATAATTGTGGTTGCTTCTACTTTAGCATCTTTCATTAGGGACGCTAAGGCGCGATAATAAATCATTCTATATAATTTATATTCATCATTGGTTAAATATTTTTTTACTGACTCTGGGGTACGATTAATACTAGTTGGTCTTATTGCTTCATGGGCATCTTGAACATTATCGGTTTTTTTACTTGTTTTTACATAACCTAGGTATTCTTTACCAAAATTTTCGGTTATATATGCATAGGTGTTTTTTACGAATTCATCACTCATACGAATGGAATCTGTACGCATATATGTAATAAGACCTACTGTTTCGTCTTTTAGAGTTATTCCTTCGTATAGTTTTTGAGCAATTGTCATTGTTTTTTTAGAAGTAAAATTTAGTTTAGTTGATGCTTCTTGTTGCATAGTTGAAGTGGTAAAGGGAAATTTGCTTTTCTTGTCTTTTTTCTTTTTTTCAATACTTTCTACTATAAAATTTTTATCTAATTCACTTAATATTTTATTAGCGTGCTCTAATGTTTTTATCTCTAATTTTTCATTATTATAAGAGAATAGTTTGGATTCTAAGTTATCAAAATAAGCATCTATTTCATAATATTTTTCTATGTTAAAGGCTTCTATTTCTCTTTCTCTATCGACAATTAGTTTTAAGGCTACGCTTTGAACACGGCCTGCTGATTTGCCTCCTGTTTTTGATTGCATTAATTTACTTAATCTGAAACCTATTATTCTATCTAATATTCTTCTAGCCTCTTGAGATTTTACTAGGTTGTCGTCAATTTTTCTTGCGTTGTTAAAAGAATTTAATATAACATTTTTTGTTATTTCGTTAAAAACTATTCTTTGATATTCATTGTCATTTAAGCCTAAGGTATCATAAAGGTGCCACGAAATGGCTTCTCCTTCTCTATCAGGATCGGTTGCTAGATAGACAAAGTCTGAGTTTTTTACTTCTTTTTTTAATTCTGTTACTAATTTTTTCTTTCCCTTGATTATCTTATAATTTGGTTTAAATTTGTTTTCTAAATCAACTCCTAAACCAAATTTTCCTGATGTTGATAAGTCTCTTATATGTCCTAGTGATGATACTACTTTATAATCACTACCTAAATATTTTTCTATTGTTTTGCTTTTACTTGGGGACTCTACTATTACTAATTTTTTCTTCATTATATCTGTCCTTTCTGTTATAAATATACTATATTATATTTTATATATATGGTTAAAGACCTAGTCATTAAAGATTATACCATAATATTAGTTTTTGACAAGATTAATTTAATAGTTTTTTTGTTAATATGAAGTGATTGTTAAAATTAATTCTTCATTTAAAAAGGCCCAATTCTTTGTATTTCAAAGTTTTGGGCATAAAAAAAATATTGGCAATGACCTATTTTCGCGATTTACTATCGTCGGCGCTGAAGTGTTTAACTTCTGTGTTCGGGATGGGTACAGGTGAACCACTTCGCTATTATCACCAATATAACTTCTTTATTTTAATCGTTCTCTGAAAACAAGATAATGTGGTTTCACCAAATTATTTATGGGATTAAACCCTCAATCTATTAGTACTAGTCCGCTCAATGTATCACTACACTTCCACTTCTAGCCTATCTACCAGTTAGTCTTTCTGGGATTTTACTTGCTTTTAGCAATGGGAAAACTCATCTTGGAGGGGGCTTCACGCTTAGATGCTTTCAGCGTTTATCCCTTCCCTACATAGCTACTCTGCGCTGC
>CASEAD010000032.1 GCA_949285775.1 uncultured bacterium | reverse complement strand
TCTTATATTGTTTCTTTTGTTTATATGCCTTTTGTTTTGGATTATTTTTTATTAAAGACTATTATTATTTAAGTTTTATAAATTCGTTTAATAGTTTTTTGCTTTTTAAATATAGTCCTGAATATCTATCGTAGTATTCATCAATAAACATGCCTATTTCCTCTATTATATTATCACTAATATCTAATTTAGTTATCTTTGCAAGATCTACATAATAAAACATTCTAATAAGCTTAATTGTTTTGATATTCAATATTTTTTCTCCTAAAGCACAATTTTTACATAAATACCCACCTTTATAACTTGAAATTGTAACAATATCATTACTTTTACCACAACTAACACAGTAATCAATTGCTGGTTTTATTCCTAAAAATTCTAATAATTTAAGTTCTATGATATTAGTAATAATTCTTGGATTAAAGTTATTATTAATTTTTATAAGGGCAGATATTAGTAAGTTATATATATCTTTATCGTTATCATGTCTATAAACTTGACTAGAAAGTTCTAATAAATATATTGAATAATTTAATTTAATAATATCTTTTCTGATGAGTTTGAAGTTATCAATTATATCAACTTCTACTAGATTTCCTAGAGAATTAGTATTTTTTGTATTAATATGAAATGTTCCATAACTAAGAACATCGGTGCCACTAGATATTTTGCTTCTAATTTTTTTTGCTCCTCTTGCGACAACACCTATTATTCCATCTTCTTTAGTAAACACATTAATTATTTTACTGCTTTCTTTATAATCAACAGTGCTGATTACTATACCTTCAATTTTTTTTATCATTTTTAATGCTCTCTTTATATTTTAAGTAATATTCTATTTTACCTGTTTTCGTAAATAATAGCCATAGATCGTATCTGTTCATAATTATCACCTATTAATATATTGTAAGTGTTCTATTATTTTTATACAGTTATTTCTGAATATTTATGTAACAATATCTTTTATGAAACTATCTTTATCTCGCCAATTATTTACTACTTTTACTTTTAAATCTAGATAAATATTCTTGTTTAGTAATCTTTCAATATCTTTTCTAGCTTCTATACCTATTTTTTTTATCATACTGCCATTTTTTCCTATTATTATTTTTTTTAAGTTTTCTCTGTCTACTATGATATCAGCACTTATAATGGTATTTGTTTTGTGTTCCTCTATTTGGTTAACAATACAAGTAATTGAATGTGGTATTTCATCTCTAGTTAGGTAAAGTATTTTTTCTCTTATTACTTCGGAAATATAGAAAGAGTTTGATATGTTGGTTATATCTTCATCTTGATAATATTTGACGCTGTTATTTAAATAGTTTTTTATTGTTTTAACGAGCTCAGTTATATTTTTTCCTTTACTAGCAGAGATGGGGACAATTTCTTTAAAGGGAAATATATCTTTTAATTCATCAATTTTTGGTAATATTTCTTTATACGTAAGTTTATCTATTTTATTTAATACTAATATGACAGGGATATCTATTTCTTTTAGATAATCTAAGATAAATTTGTCACCTGGTCCTATTTTTTGGGTGATATCTGTTACAAATATTATAACATCTACTCCATCTAGGGAAGCGTAAGCTTGGTTGTTTAATGCTTTGCCTAATTTATCTTGAGGTTTATGAATTCCTGGGGTATCAACAAATATTATTTGTGCATCTTCATCATTATAGATTCCTTGAATTATATTTCTTGTAGTTCCTGGTACGTTTGAGGTAATAGCAAGTTTTCTTTCCATAATGGCGTTAAGAATGGTGCTTTTTCCAACATTAGGTCTTCCTACTAAACTAACAAATCCACTTTTCATTATAATGATCCTTTCATATTGTCATCTCCAAAGGGATATGGGCATAACTCTTCTATAGTGTGGCTTGCAGTTCTATCATTATAGGTATGTGATACTACCAAAACATCTTTATCACAGAAATCACTTAAGGCATGCCTACATATAAAACATGGAAAACAATCTTCTTCTGTCTTACTCATAATATGTATCTCTTTTATATCTCCTTTTTTATATCCAGAAGTTACGGCCGAATATAAGGCATTTCTTTCTGCACATATACCTGAGGCTGGGCTTGATGTTTCTACGTTTACTCCACTAAATTCTGTTCCATCTTTCATAATAACAATTGCCGCTACGGGGTAATTATAATATGGTGTATATGAATTATTTAATAATTTTTGTAATTTTTCTTTCATTTTTTTCCTCCTTTTATTTTATAAGAATAAGTATTTTAGGTAGAAATATTAATATTCCAATTATAACAGAAAACATACTCATAACAAGCACTGCTCCTGCTGAGGCGTCTTTTGCCACTTTGGCTAATTCTCTGTAGTCTTTTGTGACTAAATCGACACTTCTTTCAATTGCGGTATTTACTAGTTCTAAGGATAGAACCATTGCCATAGTAAGTACTAAGATAGTCCATTCTAGAATAGAAATTTTTAAGATGAACCCCATAATAGTTACTATAAACGCAAAGGCAATTTCTATTTTGAAGTTTCTTTCATTATTAGCAGTATAATTGATTCCATCTAAGGCATGTCCAACACTAGTAAAAAAATCATTTTTTCCTTGAAGTTTTAATGCTTTTTTAATTTGTTTTCTTTTCTTTAATTTATCTATTAATCCCATATTCTCTTAACAGCTCCTCTTGGTGAGAAAACATTCTTTTCTCGTCTTTTTCTATCATATGATCATATCCTAATAAGTGTAAAATCCCATGTGTTGCTAAAAAACATACTTCTCTTAATCTTGAATGGTTATATTCTAATGCTTGTTTATAAGCTACATCAATTGCAATATAAATATCTCCTAATACTCTTATTTCATCATTTATTATTTCATTATTGTCTTCTAGGGCAAAGCTTATAACATCTGTAACTCTATCGGTATGGCGATACTTTTTATTTATTTTATGTATCTCTTTATTGCTTACAAATATTATATTAAATATTGCATTTTCTATATGTTCTTTTGCTACTACAAACTTAATATAATCATTTAAATAATCTAATTCTTTTATTTCTTTATTTGTATTATTTATTATTTCAAACATAATATCACTACCTTAATTTAACCAATTTAATAAACTAGAATTAACCATATATAAAATAATAATTATTATTATGAGTATTACAATAAAATTAATAAATCCATCTTTCTTTAAAGTATCAGGCAATTTACTACTTATACTTTCTATTAATGTATATAGAAAATATCCTAGTAATCCTCCTAATGTATTTAATATAACATCATCTATATCAAACGTTCTTCCTATATTAAGTTGTACAAGCTCTATCGTTAGAGATACAATTAAAGTTAATATACAGATGGGTGTTGATTTTTTGCTTTTTAGATAGTAAGATGCAAAGTAACCATAGGGTAAGAATAATAATATGTTACCTATGATATTTTTTATAAATAATCTAGAACCAAATGAGTATCTAAATATTTCTTCAAAGGGAACTATATTCGATGTACCATAGTTAGTATCTTGAATTGTTACTATTCTAAATAGACAGACTACATATAGAATAAATATTAAGGTGAATAATTCTTTATAAAAACAGAATTTTATTTTAT
>CASEAD010000031.1 GCA_949285775.1 uncultured bacterium | reverse complement strand
TTATTTTTTTAAAAAAAATAAAAAGAAAATAACTCACTGTACAAAAGTGAGTTATTTATATATAGGTCCCCTCAATTTCGAAGAACCAGATTTTTTCACAACATTCTTTCAATAAATTTAAAAAATAGCACTAGGCTATTTCAAGTTTAAGGGTAGTTATTTAGTAATGTTCTTTAGAATCACCGTTTTCATTCTAGACATTTCTGCTAGAGTAGTCATAATTCCTTCATTACCAATTCCTGAATATTTCCAGCCACCAAATGGTTGTTCAAAGCTTCTGAAGAAACTTGCACCATTAATTACAAATCCTCCACATTCCATTTTTTCTGAAGCTTTAATAGCTTTATTCATATCTTTAGTTATAATAGATCCTGATAGTCCATATATAGATTGATTTGCTATTTCAATAGCCTCATCTAGGGTATCAAAACCAATGATAGATATAACTGGTCCAAATATTTCCATATCTTTAGCAACATCCATATCTTTTGTTACTCCATCTAAGATTGTTGGTTCATAGAATGCTCCTTTTCTTCTTCCACCAATCACGATTTTTGCTCCAGCTTCAACAGTTTCATTTACTTGTTTTTCAACTTCAATTGCAGCTTCTTCACTTATTAAGCATCCGATATCAGTTGACATATCAGAAGGATATCCAACTTTTAGGGTTTGAATTTTATCTACCATTTTTCTAATATATTCATCTTTTACGGAATTTTGAATTAAGAATCTTTTGCTAGCACAGCATACTTGTCCAGTATTATATAGTCTTCCCCATACTGTTTCTTCTACAGCTAGATCAATATCACCATCTTCACATAGAATAAAAGCATCATTTCCTCCTAATTCTAGTGATGAGTGTGCTAAATGTTTAGCACAGTTAGTTGCGGCATCTATTCCGGCTGCAGTTGAACCAGTTAAACTTACGATTGATACTTTTGGGCTTGATGTTAGGGCCGTTCCAACGACACTTCCTGAACCGTGTACAACAGATATTACTCCTGCTGGTACTCCAGCTTCTACTAATAACTCAACATATTTAGTCAATGTTAATGGGTTTACGCTGGCTGGTTTTAAAATAGCAGAATTACCCATTAGTAATGCAGGTGGTATCTTGTTGATAAAAATATCACTTGGAAAATTGAATGGTATGATTGCTACCATAACTCCTAGAGGCTGTCTTATTGTATACTGTATGGTGTTTTCTTGTCCGGCTTCTGTTCCTCTTGGAATTAAGTTTCCATATTCATGTTTTACCTTTTCAACGTATGCTGGTACACCAATACTAATATTTGCTATCTCATTATAGGCTTCTTTGATTGGTTTTCCTGTTTCATCTGATAATGTCTTTGCTAATTCGTCTTTGTTTTTTTCTACTAATTCAACGAATTTCATAATTATTTTTCCTTTTTCATGAATAGGAACATTAGCCCATTCTTTTTGCGCTTCATAAGCATAATCAATAGCAGCATTTACATCTTCTGTGGTTAAACTTGGAACTGTATCAATTAGTTCATTTGTAGCGGGATTATATACTTCTATAACTTTTCCATCGCTTGAGTCTCTCCACTCTTTACCTATTAAACTTTTCATTCTTTTTTACCTACCTTTCTATTAATATTTTACTATAATAATTTTTCATATGCAAGTGTTATGTTTTATTAGGATATAATTTTACACTTTTGTTGTTACATTATCAATAGTTTGGTTAAGGTTAGGGTTAAATCACATAATAATATTACTAGTAGTACGCTACTGATGAGAACTTTTTTATTATAATTTAATTTAGATACTAGTTTTTCAAATAGTGGTTGGGTTATATATAAGAAGAAGGTTCCTCCTAATCCAAATATTAGGGAAGCTTTTAAACATACTCTGCCATTTATATTAAATAGTTCGGTGCTGTAATCCTACCATCTTTTATTAAATAATACTTCCATTATATAACTGGTTAGGTATTCTAATACTCCGGTTATTAACATTACTAAGATAAAAATTACTATTACTGTTATATCTATGTTAAATATTTTTACTTTTTTCTTTTTAATATTTGTTAGTAATAATATTAAGAATACTACCCCAAAACCGTATACAGGTAGATAGGGTCCATGAAGAAATCCTCTATTTACAAAGCCGTGATGTAATTCAAAATATTAAATGCCTACTTCATATAACCAACCTATAAAACAATATAGTATAAAATATATAAAATAATTGCTGATAACCCCTATTTTGTTTACTTCTTTTTTCATACGTTACTCCTACTATCTACATTGATTATAAATTTTTTTTATTGTTTTGTCAAATAGAAAAAGCGATCATTTTGTGATCACTTTATTTAGATATTAGCTATTACTTTCTGTTAAAGTTACTTCAGTTGTTTGTTCTGTACCATTTCTATTATATGTTATTTCTATTGTATCCCCTGGAGAATGTTTATATAATTCGTATCTAAACTCTGCTAATGATGCGATTGTTTCTCCATCTATTGCAGTTATTATATCTCCACTTTGAAGTGATGCTCTGCTTGCAGGTGAATTATTTTCAACGCTATAAACAACTACACCTTCAGTAACGCCATTAGGTATCATAATACCAGCTTGCCATAAGTAATAACTATTTGATACATCTAACATACTAATTCCTATGTATGGTCTTGTTACTCTGCCTTCTGTTTCTAATATTTCTGCATATGTCATAGCGTCTTCGATTGGAATAGCAAATCCCATTCCTTCAACAGAACTATCAACTAATTTCATGTTAGTAATTCCAATTACTTCTCCGTTAGTATTACATAGTGGTCCTCCAGAATTGCCAGGGTTAATAGCGGCATCTGTTTGTAATACATTCATATAATAATCTGATGTGGTACTGTTTGTTAGTGCTACAGCAACTAGTCTTTCTTTGGCACTTAGAACTCCTTTTGTAACAGTTCCTGCGTACTCTGATCCTTCAGGGGATCCTACTGTAAATACTGTATCTCCTACTCTTAGGTCATCCGTATTTCCTAATTGGGCTACTACTATTTCATCTGAGTCGTCAATACTTAAGACTGCTATATCTGAATAGGTATCACTTCCTACGACGGTTGTTTCAACTTCATTTCCACTGTTAAATAGTACTCTTATACTATCTCCTCCATCGATGACGTGGTTGTTAGTCATGATGTAGGCTTTATTATTTTCTTTTTTATAAACGAATCCCGTACCAGTTGAATATAACTCATCGTTAGCATATGATTCTACTACTACTACAGCATCATATACTTTCTCTACAGCTGAAGCAATGCTGTTGGTTTCAGTTATGTTTATATTACTTGTAGTTGTTGGTTCACTGTTATCTTCATCAAAATATATAACAAATAAAGCTCCTAAGAAACCACTTACGAAAGATAGTAGCACTACTAATACTAAAATTAATCCTAGTTTTTTATTTTTATTTTCATAGTAATGGTTATTATTAGTTACTTCTTCATATTTAGCTTCTTTATACTGGTTATCCTCATTTTTATAATTATTATAGCCACTATCTATAGGTGAAGTTCCTTTATATATTTTTCTTCCATGTAATCTAGTGGTATTATTTGAATTTAATTTATCCATACTTCTCTCCTTCTTTCTTGAATTAATTCTATTAGATTATTGTGAGCAAAATATAAAATAATTATGGGATATTTTGGGATTAATTATTTATTATTGAATATATATGTATCTATTAGTTTGGTTATTAATAATAAGTACACGGTAGAGGTGAAATATCCTACTAAAATATCGCTTAGGTAGTGTACTCCTAAGTATATTCTACTTATTCCTATTAATATAATAATAGTTATTATTACTATGTTTAATATTATTTTTATTATTTTATTTTTTATTATCTTGTTTGCTATAAAGAGAATTAATCCATAAAATGCTAAACTTACCATGGCGTGACCACTTGGAAAACTGTATCCACCAATATCAATCAATCGGTATCCCACGGGTCTTGGTCTTTTTATAATTAATTTTGTTAATTGGTTAATAAAAGTTATTACTATTAAGTTTAAAGGAATAATTAAACTTAGTCTTCTATCTTTGGGAAGTATTATTATAGCACATATAATGCTTATGATTAATACTGTATTGGCATCTGCTAAGGTAGTTATTGCTGTCATAATATTGGTTAAGAATGGTGTTCTTAGTTTTTCTACTATGATAGAATATGCTATTTTATCAATGGTTAAAATTTGCTTGTAATGAACCATTATTCCAATTATTAAAGATAGCGATAGTAATATTATTATAAGTACTAATTGTTTATTTATTTTGTTTTTCATATTAACCTCTATTATAAGTATATCATATAAAAAGAGATTTTTGTTAAATTTCTTTAAAAATCTCTATTTTTTTTAATTTTTCTTTTCATATTTTTTATATATGTCAACAATTAAATCTACGGTGCCATCTATATCTAATACAGAGGAATCGATAATAAAATCGTATTCATATCTATTTCCCCATACTTTATTTTTATTTATGGATTGATAGTATTGCCTCCTTTGTTTGTCTACTTTTTTAAGTCTTTTTAGGGCTTCGTTTCTATCAATATTTTCAAGTAGCATTTTTCTTTTTAATTTAAATTCTAAGTCATTGGAATAAATAAATATGTTTATTACATTCTTTTTATTTTTTAATATGTTGTTAGAATTTCTTCCTAAAATAACGCATGAACCTGACGCTGCTAATTCTGTTATTGTGTCGCTTATTAATTTTTGATAAATATCATATAAGTCATTATTGTTAGTAGCGTCATAATTATTCATATTTATTAGGTCTAGTGTTTTTATGAAGTTAGTTTTTTTTACTTCATCATAAGCGTTTAGTTTTGAATAATTGCAACCATTTTTTTCATAGGTTTTATTAATTATTTCTTTATCATAGAAGGGAATATTTAGTTTTTTTGCTACTTTCAAACCTATGTATTTACCTCCTGATCCATATTCTCTTCCTATTGTTATAACGATATTTTTCATACTAAATCCTTTCTAATATGCTTTATAATTCAAATTGGGAATTATATAAGTCAGCATAAAATCCTTTCTTTTTCATTAATTCATCATGTGAACCTGTTTCAATTATGTTACCATCTTTCATAACTAATATTAAGTCGGCATTTTTAATAGTAGATAGGCGGTGTGCAATTATAAATGAAGTTTTTCCTTCTGTTAGTTTATCCATTGCGTGTTGAACTAGTTCTTCTGTTCTAGTATCTACATTAGAAGTTGCTTCATCTAAGATTAGGAATGGTGAATCTTCTATCATACCACGTGCTATTGTTAGTAATTGTCTTTGGCCTGCTGAGACGCTATCATTATCTGATATTAGGCTATCATATCCTTTTGGTAGGGTTTTGATAAAATGATCTAGTCCTACTGTTTTACATACTTCTTCTATTCTTTCATCACTTACATTTGTTCTATTGTAAACAATATTTTCTTTTAGGGTTCCATTAAATAACCAAGTGTCTTGAAGTACCATAGTGAATAGATCGTGGATATTTTCTCTAGTTAAGTTTTTAGTGGATATGCCGTCAATTTTAATATCTCCTGATGTTAAATCATAGAATTTCATTAATAGGTTTACCATAGTTGTTTTTCCTGCTCCTGTTGGGCCTACGATAGCTATTTTTTGGCCTGGTAGTGCAGTAGCACTAAAGTTTTTGATAGTTGGAGTGTCGTTGCCAGCGTATTGGAAAACAATATTTTTGAATTCTATTTTGCCTTTAACGTCTTCTTTTCTTAATACTTTGGTAATTCCTTCTTGACTACTCATTTCTTCTTCATCTAAAAATTCGAATACTCTTTCGCTAGCAGCCGCTGTTGATTGTAGTGATGTCATGGCTTGTGCTATTTGTGATAATGGGGATGTAAATAGTCTTACGTAAGTTATGAAGGCTACAATAACACCAAAGCTTATAATATTATTCATTGTTAATAATGCTCCTACGATACACACTGCTACATAACCAAAGTTACCAATAAATCCCATCATAGGTTGCATTAATCCTGATAAGAATTGGCTTTTTCTATTAGCGTCAAATACTTTTTTATTGTATTCATCAAATTTTTGGTCACTTATCTTTTTACCATTATAGACTTTTACAACATTTAGTCCGGAATATACTTCTTCTATATGTCCATTTAAATTTCCTAGTTCTACTTGTCTTGATATGAAATATTTTTGAGATTTTCCTAGAACAAGGAACATAAAGATAAATCCAAATAGACTTGCTAAGATAGCAGTGATAGCCATTATCCAATTAGTGTAAAACATCATTATAATTGTACCTATAAGTAAGGTGATTGCACTAACTAATGTCGACAAAGAGTGGTTCATTGTTTGAGCTATTGTATCTACATCATTGGTAACTCTAGATAAGGTATCACCGATTGCATTAGTATCAAAGTATTGCAATGGTAATTTATTAATTTTTTTAGAAATATTTCTTCTTAGGTTATTAGCAAATTTATTGGCAACAACTGTCATAAGTATTGATTCTATGTAATTAAATGTAGCACTGCAAATATATAGAATAGCTAAAAATAAGGCTATGTTTTTGATAGTATCGATATCCATAATAGGCTCTAATACTTTTTGAATGCTTTCTGGCATTGTATCTATTTTGGCATAAACTTCAGTTGTATTAGTACTATCTTCTATGGTGCTGATAATTGTTAAAAACTTAGTTTGATCTTCACTAGAAATAGTTACATCATCAATATTAATTTCATCAAATAATATTTTTCCTATACTATTTGGAATTTCTATGTTGCTAGATTGGTTTTCATCACTTAAGGAAGATATTGCCTTAAGTAAAGATATTTTATCTTGTGAAGAGATTTCTATATCTTGATAAGTACTTGTAGGTAGAATAATAGTTAATATACTTTGTGGTAAGGTTGATAGTTCTTGCATTATATTTTCAGTAGTTTCTGATTGAGATATTGTTACAAATTCTTGAAATTTTTGTTTATCTTCAGTTGAAATTTCATTAGAGTTTATAACTGTATTAATTGTATTTGGAGAAATATCAATTGTTAAAATTTCGGATATTTTTTCAGATTTTAAACTGGTAGAGATTGTATTTGATATAGTTTCTAAGTTTTCAGTATTGACTACTAGTCCTTCTGATATTTTATCTGTTAATTCCGATAGTTTATTTGGAGCAAAAATTGATAAAATAGAACTTAGCATTGCTAAGAAAAGCGCTATTATGATAATGATGTGATAAATTTTTAGTTCTTTAAATAAACGGGTAATGGCACCTTTAAAATTTTTAGCTTTTTCACCTGTTCCGCCTCGCATGCCTGGGCCTCTTTGGGGAGCTCTTGTTTCGTTGTTTTTCATTTCTCTAATTCCTCCTTTGAAAGTTGTGATAAGGCAATTTGTTTATAAACTTCACATGTTTTTAGTAATTCTTTATGCGTGCCCATTCCAACACATTCTCCGTTATCTAAAACAATTATTTTATCGGCATTCATAATGGTACCTATTCTTTGGGCGACAATTAAGCTAGTTGCGTTTTTGGTGTATTTTTTTAACTCCCGTCTTAAAGCAGAATCTGTTTTATAATCTAGTGCAGAAAATGAGTCGTCAAATATATATATTTCTGGATCTCTTGCTATGGCTCTCGCTATGGCTAATCTTTGTTTTTGTCCTCCAGATACATTTGTTCCACCTTGGGCTATGTGAGTTTCGTACTTATCATCCATTTTTTCTACGAATTCTTTAGCTTGTGCTACTCTAATAGCGTCTTTTACTTTATCTTTGGTTATTTCGCCACGTCCAGTATCACCATAAGTGACATTGCTAGTAACAGTACCGTTAAACATAACAGCCTTTTGAGGTACATAGCCTAATTTTTGATGAAGAAAGTCTTGTTTATACTCTTTTACATTAACTCCATCTACTAATACTTCTCCGTCTGTCGCATCATAGAATCTTGGTATTAGATTAATTAGTGTTGATTTACCGCTACCAGTAGATCCGATGAAAGCTATTGTTTCTCCTTTTTCTGCTTTAAATGATATTTTTTTTAATAAATATTCTTCAGCATCTGGATATTTAAATGATACGTTTTTAAATTCTACGGTTCCTACTTCTTTAGTGGTGTTTTTATCAATTGTTCCATCTTCAATGGTAATGTCTGTATCTAATACCTCATTTATACGTTTAGCAGAAACTTGCGCTCTTGGTACCATCATAAAAATCATTGCCAACATTAGGAATGACATAATAACTTGCATTGCATATGAAGAAAATACTACCATATCTCCAAATAATGTTAATTTATCTGACATATTGGATGCCATTATTAAATTTGCTCCTATAAAGTAAATAGATAGTGTCAAGAAATACATTACTAAGTACATTACTGGAGACATTATGGAAAATGCTTTTTGATTAAATAATTGTAATTTTGTTAAACTATTATTTACATCATCAAATTTTTCTTCTTGGTATTTCTCAGCGTTAAATGCTCTTACTACTCTAATTCCTGTTAAATTTTCTCTTGTTACATTATTTAATTTATCTGTTAATTTTTGGACAATTTTAAATCTTGGTATAACAATAACGATTAAACAGGCAATAACTGAAAGTAATATTACAACTGCTACAGCTGTAATAGCACTCCATTGCCAACTTTTGTTTAATATTTTTGTAATTGCCCAAATAGCGGTAATGGGAGCTTTAATTAGAAGTTGCAATCCCATCGCTAAAAGCATTTCAATTTGCGTTATATCGTTAGTAGTTCTAGTAATAAGACTACTTGTTGAGAATTGTTTTACTTCTTGCATACCTAGGTTTTCTACTTTATCAAATATGCTTTTTCTCGTTTTCATAGAAAATGTCGCTGAGATATTGGCTGCTATATATCCCACTAAAATAGCCGAAATCAAACTTCCAAAAGCACATAATAACATATATGCTCCGTTAGTGAGAATATCTTTCATTTGGCTTCCTTCTGTTTGCACTAAAACGGTTATTTCAGACATATAGTCTGGCATTTTTAATTCTAGCCATACTTGGCAGAATATTAGGACAAAGATAATTCCAATCAATGCCCATTCTTTTTTAGTAAGCTTTTTTAATAATTTTAGCATTTCTATACACTTCCTTTAATTATTTCTATTTTTTGTTTTCTTAATACTAAAATACGTATTCTCTTATGGCAATTAGGGCACTTTATGTGCTTAATTCCTCTAGAGTTAGGTAATTGTAATCTTAGAGTTTTTTTACAGTTATGGCATTTTTTGTATATGTAATTATCACGATCTTTGTAATTTCTTTTTATATTTTTAAAAGATTTAAAGATGTTTTTTTTAAACTCTAAGTATTTATCATTTTCTTTTTTTCTTTTATAGATTTTCTTGGAAAAAGTTCTATAAAATATTACG
>CASEAD010000030.1 GCA_949285775.1 uncultured bacterium | reverse complement strand
TTATTTTTTTAAAAAAAATAAAAAGAAAATAACTCACTGTACAAAAGTGAGTTATTTATATATAGGTCCCCTCAATTTCGAAGAACCGATAATACCTACAAGAGGTATTATTTTTTTCTTCTTTTAATCAACAACATATATTGTTGCCTCTGTACCACAAAAGCCAACATCAACATCTCCAGATAAAACCGCTGCCATAACTGCATCCGCACCATTAGCTAAAGTCAAATCTATCTCTAAACCTTCTTCTTCAAAAAAACCCTCACTAATTGCAACATACTGTGGCGCATAAAATACCGAGTGAGCCACTTCTGCTACCATAACCTCAAGGACACTTTATCAAAACCTATCTATATAATTTATATAAATCTCCCTCTCGTCAACTACTACTGAACTAATTAACAACTTAACTAGCATTCTTTTTTCTATCAAATCCAAATTATCAAAACTATCCATATAGCAATTTATAACCTCACAAGCTAATTCATTAACTAACTCCCAATTTATTTCCTCATCATCACTCTCTAAAACACTAATATTACTAAGTATCTCTGCATTTTTTAACTTCAAAGACTTGATCTCTAAACTAACTTCATCAATAATATCCTTATCAATTATTGCCAGCTTATCTATTAAACAATCTATCTTTAGCTTATTCTTAGATAAACTAGCTTTAAGCTTTTGTAATTCCTTCTTTCTCCTTTTATCACTACTTTTACTACCATTAACTTTTTCTCTAACACAATCTATAAAAAAACCAGTAGGAATAATTAACTTTTTAATCTCACTAATAACTAATCTATCCAAATAAATTCCTCTAATATTCTTACAATCACACAATTTCTTTCGACTCTTATCCTTAAGTTCACACAAATAAAAAAAATTCCTTTCCCCACTACTATCATAGCTTTCCCTTAATCTAGGTCTCATCAAACTACCACAACGCTTACATCTTATTATTCCAGATAAAATAGATGTATTACTAGGTGGTTTTCTAAATCTCTTATCCTTATTATTATCTAATATATTCCATATTTCTATAAATTTATCACTACTAACAATACCATTATGCTTACCAACTGCAATAATCCATTCCTTAACATCTCTCATTACCTTACACTTACCACTAACCTCTAACCTCTTATTAAACGCTATTAACCCCATCTTACCATCAAAGTCACATTCCTCTGCATATATAGTCACCCCCATATCCTCAAAAAACTTCTTTATTTTCATATCTGCAATCACATATACAGGATTCCTAAATATATCCCTTAAAGAAAACCTTGTAAAACTATTATTATTCCTAGTCTTAAACCCCATTTCCAACAAACAACTCTCTAATTTACTTAACCCCTTTAACTCACTCATCTTATCCCATATTACTTTTACTTTTTCTACCTCATCATCAACACTCTCCAATTTATATAAACTCCTTTTCTTACCATCCAAATCAATACTATCAACTCTCCTTGATTTAAACCCCAAAGGAGTAGTTCCCCCAAGCCAACGCCCACTCTTTGCAAGTTCATACATATTATCCCTAATTCTCTCTGCAATAGTATCTCTTTCTAATTGAGCAAACACAGAAGAAATCATCAGCATTGCCACTCCCATTGGTGTTGTTGTATCAAAATTTTCCGTAACAGATATAAAAGATACATTATACTTAGAAAAAACTTCCTTTAAATGACAAAAATCAGCTACATTACGACTAATCCTATCTAATCTATAAACAATAACACATCTAACCTTTTTATTCCTTATAACCTTCATCATCTCTTGAAATTGAGGCCTATTAGTATTATATCCTGTAAACCCCTCATCCTGAAAAATAACTATCTTCTCCAAAATATTTCCATATTTACTTAATAAATAATTCTTACACATATCAATTTGATTTTCAATACTTTCCCCTCTACCAGTAAACTTAGATTTCCTACTATAAATTATATATATATCATCACTCATTAATATTAACCCCTCCCATTAATTAAAATACCACCTACATTATAAATATAAGAAAAAACAACCATAAATATGATTGCATTATCAATTCCTCTTTATAATAATAGTATCCTTACTAGCTCCAATATATTTACCTTCCTCATCAAAATCATCCCCATCATAAGTAAATACAGTTAAAGAAATATCTGAAATAATATCATCCGTATCAGTACTCCCCGTTAATTTAATAGAGGTTAATATACTATCACTATTATACTCATCTTCTGTAATATGACTATACCAAGCCCCATCTTCTTGATGAATATCATCATATAAATATATCTGTAAATAATTATATATATCACCAGTATCACTAGGAGATAAAATATATTTATCTATAACCCCCTCATTTCTTGTTTCAAAATTAATATAATACCCAATACGATATCCACCAATATTCTCATAATTATCCTTATATTCATTCCATAATGTTTTAAAATTTGATCCCAGTATTTCTGATTCATTAGTATAAAATACCTCTAAAGAACACAAATCTACATTTAATTCCCAACTAGTAGTATATTCGTTCAAACGCTTCCTATTAGTATAAGAATTAGTATACATATATATCCCAACCTTAATAGGATTATTATCTACATATTCATCATCTACAACCTCTTTCTGTTCCTCTACTACATTAGAAGTATTCTCCTCTTTTACATCATCCACATTACACCCCACTAATAAAAATATCATAAATAAAACTATAACTATCTTCTTCATATCTAACCTCTTTTCATATTTATCATATCATATATAATTATATTTTTAAACTTTATTTTACAAATTTTCCATCTCATAGGTGTTGCTATTAAAATAAATATTA
>CASEAD010000029.1 GCA_949285775.1 uncultured bacterium | reverse complement strand
ATCTGAATTAATTATGTATTTTAGTAATTATAGTTATTTATTTTTAACTTTACCTAGTCTTCCGG
Organism: uncultured bacterium; assembly: GCA_949285775.1. GTDB lineage: Bacteria > Bacillota_I > Bacilli_A > RF39 > UBA660 > RUG11198. The sequence goes on along the minus strand of CASEAD010000029.1, from coordinate 8,194 downwards.
AGTATGTTATAGAAAATTTAAAAAAATAGTATAGTTTACGTAAATTGACATTTAGGTGTAGGTGAATATTATGGAAAGATTACAGAAAGTTATTGCAAATATTGGTTATTGTTCTAGAAGACGGGCTGAAGAGTTAATTGTAAAGGGAGAAGTATTAGTTAATGGAGAAGTTGTTCGTGAGTTGGGTACTAAGGTTAAGAGTGGGGATGTTATTACGGTAGAGGGTAATATTTTGGATAATAGTAAGAATTATGAGTATTATTTGCTTAATAAGCCTAGGGAGGTTGTTAGTACTGTTAGTGATGAACATAATAGGAGGACTGTTACTTCTTTGATAGATACGGATACTAGGATATATCCGGTTGGTAGGTTAGATTATGATACTTCTGGTTTGATATTGCTTACTAATGATGGTTATTTGGCAAATGAGTTAATGCATCCTGCTAGTAAGATAGAGAAGAGGTATATTGTTAAGGTTGATGGTATTGTTACTGGTTATGATGTTAAGAAGTTAAGGAATGGGGTAATAATTGATGGTAAGAGGACTAGTAGGTGTAAGGTTAAGTTAAAGAGTGTTGATAAGAAGAAGAAAAGAAGTATTTTAGAGATTACTATTCATGAGGGAAGGAATCGTCAAGTAAAGAGAATGATTGAGAGTATTGGTAAGAGTGTTATTAAGTTAAGAAGAGAGGGGTATGCGATATTTGATATTAGGGGTTTGAAGACTGGAGAGTATAGGAAGCTTACTAATAAAGAGGTAGCAATATTATATAGTTTATGTAGGAATAAGAGGAAATAGTTTTTAATTTGGTTTAAACTATTTTTTTTGTTTACATATAATTTAATAGAGAGTGGTGATATTATGGATAATAAGATAGATAGTTTTAAGAATTTTATTAGGGATAATACTTTTTTAATTAGTTATATTAGGGATGGGAAGAAGAGTTGGCAAGATTTATATGAGGTATATGATATATATGGGGATAATAAAGAGGCTTGGGATGAGTATTTGAAGGATAATAATAGTGGTAATGATGCTAGTAGAAGTACTAATAGTAGTGGTAATGGTACTAATTATTGGGGAGAGTTTATTAATATGGCTAAGAATATAGATGTGGAGAAGGTACAAGAGGGGATTACTTCTTTGCAGAAGACTTTGAGTTTATTTGGAGATTTATTTGTTAATAAGGAGAATAATAGTAAGACATATAATCCTAGGCCTTTATATAGGAGGTTTGAAGATTAATGGTATATGATATTCAATATAGGATTAATAATGATATTAATTTAAAGAAGTTTTTGAGGGAGAATTCTTATTGGTATAAGGATTTGAATAGGAATGCGGATAGTTTTAAGTATTTTGTTAATGATATGAAGGTTAAATATAAATTAACTACTAATGATAGGATTGATAAGGCTATTAATAATATTAGTATGATACAGAGTTTTCTTGATGTTTTGAAATAGATATTATATAATAGTGTTTGAGGGATAGTTATGAATGAGATAATGGTTAAGACTTATGAGTTAATTGATGAGATTGATAAGAGTGATGCTGTTAAGAATATTGGTATATATAAAAAGAAGGTATTAGAGGATAAGGAATTATGTGAGTTAATAAGTATGGGAAATAGTAGTGATGATAAGTATTTAGTTATGGATATAAAAAGAGAGTTATATAAGAATAGTAATTATAAGGGGTATATGGATTGTTATAATGAGTTGTTTTATATTGTTATGAGAATTAATAAGATGTTTGATAAGTTTATTAATAGAAGGTGTTATAAGTGAGAGTTATTAGTGGTAGTTTGAAAGGTAGAAATATTATTGGTTATGATATAGAGGGGACTAGGCCTACTATGGATAGGGTTAAGGAGAGTGTATTTGGTAGTATACAGAGATATATTAATGGTAGTGTAGTGTTAGATTTATTTGCGGGTAGTGGTAATTTAGGGATAGAGTCTATTAGTAATGGTAGTAAGTATTGTTATTTTGTTGATAATAATAAGAGATGTATTAAGTGTATTAATGATAATATTGATAATTTTAATATTAAAGATAAATGTAGGGTTATGTTAAGTGATTATAATCAGGCTTTAGGATATTTTAGGGATAATAATATTAAATTTGATATTATTTTTATTGATCCTCCTTATAAGTATGTGGTTATTAATGAAGTTGTTAATAGTATTATTAATTATGATTTGTTAAATGATAATGGTATATTGGTATTGGAGTATCAAAATGATATATTAGATATTAGTTATGATAAATATAAAGTGATTAAGAATAAAAAGTATGGTGATAAATTTATAAGTATTGTAAAAAAAACAATTGACTAAACAATTGTTTTTTGTTATTATTATACTGTAAGGTAAAGGAGGATATGATTAAAATGAAAATGAAAGGTTTAAATAATAAAGGTTTTACTTTAATTGAATTATTGGCAGTTATAGTTATTTTAGCTTTAGTTGTAGGTATTACTGTACCATCTGTTCTTAATTCTATGAATAGTTCTAGGATTAGTACATTACATACTAATGCAGTATCATTTGCTAATTGGTATAATGAGACTGTTGCACAGGATGAGTTATTGAATAGTGATGATAAGACTATTCCAGCAGCAGTTGCTCAGTATGTAGCTCAAAATGAGAAATGGCAATGTTTAACTACTGTTGGGGATCCTAGTGATACAACAGAAAATTTAGCAAATTTATATGATTTAAGTGGTAGTAATTTTAAATTAGATGGTACGGCTCCAACTGATACTGGTGATCCAACTGTTAATGCTAATACTTGTTCAGCAATTCGTTCTTATGATGGAAAAATTGAAGTATTATTAGTGGCAAATCCAGAAGGTAGATATAATGTAAATAGTTATGTTGTTACTTATGCAATATCTAGTGAAGATAATGGTTGTACTGGTGGTACTAAAACTTGTGAAGAAGTTACTTCTTAGTAATAAGTTATATTAAATTAGATAATACTTTATTTAGTAAATCTAAATAAGGTATTTTTTGTTGTTTGTGGGGAGATTAACTTATTATGTATTTAGATTATTAATATATTACTATAAGAGGTGTGGTATGGATACTATTAGTGTGTATGGGTTAATGGAGATAGATAATGCTATTATTATAGATATTAGGAATTTTTATTATTATAATTTAGGGCATATAAAGGGGGCTATTAGTATTCCTTCTTATAATTTACTTAATAATCATAATCATTATTTGAATAAGGTTAATAGGTATTATATGTATTGTGATACTGGGGAACAGAGTTTGGAGTTGGTTCGTAGGCTTAATTTATTTGGGTATGATACTGTTAGTGTTATTGGGGGATATGATGAGTATAAGAGAGTGTTTGGGTAAAAAGGATATATTTTTTTAGATATGTTCTTTTTATTTTTGTGTTAATTTGTTACAATATAGATGGTGATGTTTGTGAGAGATAATTTTATAATTAAGGTTTTGGTTAGTTATCCAGTTATATTAATTGTTTTATATTTTATTCCTTTTATAGGGGTGTGTTTGTTATTATTTAGAATGTTTATTTATAATAGGAAGAGGGTTAGGGATTTATTATTTATTATAGGTGTTGGGGTATTAATTTTGATACCTAAGATAGTTAATTATATATTAGGTGTTATTTCTTATGATATAGATAATATTTCTTATTTGAGTGATATTGTTAATAGTGATTTATATAATGTAGATTTTATTGGTTATAGTAAGTTTCTTATTGGTTTGGGGATTATTTTGTTAATAGTTAGTTATGTTGTTAATATTATTTTTAGGAAGTTTAATAATTCTTTAGTTAGTTATATTAAGAATATAGAGAATAGGGATAGGGAGATTGCTTCTCAAAATGATATGAAGATGAGGATAAAGAGGGAGCGTGCGGTTAATACTAGTTATGTTAAGTGTCCTTATTGTGGATCTGATAATTTAGTTAGTGATAAGTTTGGGGTTTGTAAGTATTGTAGGAGAAAGATAGAGAATAGGAGTTATAGATAGTGGGTGTAATATGTTTTATATTGGTAATGTTAAGATAGATAATAGGATAGTTTTAGCGCCGATGGCGGGGGTTTGTAATAGTGCTTTTAGGAAGATTATTAAGGAGATGGGGTGTGGTTTGTTATATGCAGAGATGGTTAGTGATAAGGCTTTAGTTTATAATAGTAAGAAGACTATTGATATGCTTTATATGGAAGAGAGTGAGAGGCCTATTGCTCAGCAGATATTTGGTAGTGATGTAGAGACTTTTGTTAAGGCGGCTAAGTTTGTATGTGAGAAGATGAAACCTGATATTATTGATATTAATATGGGGTGTCCTGTTCCTAAGGTTGCGGTTAGGGCACAAGCGGGATCGGCTTTGTTAAAAGATCCTTTAAAGATTAAAGAAATAGTTAAGGCGGTTGTTGAGGCGGTTTCTGTTCCTGTTACGGTTAAGATTAGAAGTGGTTGGGATAGTGATAGTATTAATGCGGTAGAGGTTGCTCGTATATGTGAAGAGGCGGGTGCTAGTGCTATTACTATTCATGGGAGGACTAGGAGTCAGGGGTATTCTGGTAAGGTTGATTTAGATATTATAAAGAAAGTTAAGGAAGCTGTTAATATTCCTGTTATTGGTAATGGGGATATTGTAGATATTGAGAGTGCTAAGAAGATGTTTGAATATACTTTAGTTGATGCAATTATGATTGGTAGGGGGTGTTTGGGAAATCCTTGGCTTATAAGAGAATTAGTTAGTTATTTTGATAGGGGTGTTATTTGTGATAAGCCTAGTTATAGGGAAAGAATTGATATGTGTTTTCATCATCTTGATTATTTGTTAAAGATTAAGTGTGAAAAGGTAGCGGTATTGGAGATGCGTAGTCATATTGCTTGGTATATTAAGGGAATGCCTTATGCTAAGGAGGTTAAAGAGGAATGTTTTAAGGTTGTTAGTAGTGATGAATTAAGAAAGATATTGAGTAATTATTTGAAGAAGTTGGGTGGTTAGTTTAAAAAATGTTGTTTAAATTATTAAGTTGGTGTATAATAGTGTTGTTTTTTAGGAGTTGGTTTGTTATGGAAAAGATGGTTTTTCGGAAACGGGGTTATAGGAAGTATTATATTAAGGCATAAGAGTGTGATTTAGTAGAATATTATTAAGGAAAGTGAGATGTATTGTTATGATTAAAGATAGAAGTGAACAGGAATTAGTTAGGATTGGAAAGTTAGATGTAATTAGAGAATATTGTAATCCTTATCCAGATAGGTATGAGAGGACGCATTCTTTGAAAGATGCTAGGGTTCTTGAAGATGGTGTTACTGGTGTTAGAATTGCTGGTAGAATTGTGTTTATGAGGAAGATGGGAAAGCTTAGTTTTGTTAGAATTAGGGATATTGAAGGTGATATGCAGTTAGAGATTAAGATTGATATGGTTGGTGAGAAAGCATATGACTTTTTTAAGAAGCAGATGGATACTGGTGATTTTATAGGTGCAGAGGGGGAAATATTTACTACGCAGACGGGTGAGAAAACGCTTAGGGTTAAGGTTTTTGAGTTTTTGGGTAAGGCTCTTAGGCCTTTACCCGAGAAGTTTCATGGATTAACTGATGTGGAGATGAAGTATAGGCAGAGATATGTTGATTTGATTATGAATGAAGATACTAGGAGAGTATTTTTGGGTAGGAGTAAGTTGTATGCTTATATTCATAAGTTTTTGGGAGAGAATGGTTTTTTAGAGGTAGAGACTCCTATATTACAGAATGCTGTATGTGGTGCATCTGCCAAGCCTTTTTATACTCATCATAATGCTTTAGATATGGATTGTAATTTGAGGATTGCTCCAGAGACTTATTTAAAGCAATGTATAGCGGGTGGTTTTGATAAGGTTTATGAGGTTGCTAAGTGTTTTAGGAATGAAGGTATGGATAGTGAGCATTTGCAAGAGTTTACTCAGGTAGAGTGGTATGCTTCTTATTGGAATTTTGAGGATAATATTAAATTTTATAAGTCTTTTATTAGAGGATTATTAATGGAATTGTTTGGTACGATGCAGATTGAGTATCAGGGTACTGTTATTGATTTTGGAAAAGAGAATTGGAATAGGATTAATTATGTTGAAGAGATGAGAAGGGTATTTGAGTTTGATTTTTTAGAGGTAAGTGATCCTTTGGAATTAAAGGAAAAAATAGTTAAGAAGGGGTTATTTAGTTATGAGGAATTAGATGATTATAAGTCTTTGAGTCAGATTATAGATTTTTGTTATAAGAAGTTAGTTAGGGCTAATATTGTGGAACCTACTATTATATATAATTATCCTGCGGTGCTTATTCCACTTGCTAGGAGAAATGATAAGGATAAGAGAATTATAGATGTTTTTCAAGTAATAGTATGTGGTACTGAGTTATGTAAGGCATACTCTGAGTTGGTTGATCCTATGGTACAGAGAGAGGCTTTTGAGGAGCAACTTAAAGCTCGTCTTCAAGGTGATGATGAGACTATGGATTTGGATGAGAGTTTTCTTGATGCTATGGAACAGGGAATGCCTCCTATATCAGGATTGGGATTTGGTATTGATAGGTTAATGATGATTATATTTAATCAGCCTTCAATTAGAGATGTGGTGTTATTTCCACAGATGAAGAATAGTAATAAGTAAAGAAATGAACTTTTGTTTGTTTCTTTTTGGTATGGGGTACGGTTTTTGTAAATAAGTGGTTAAAAATCTATACAAGTAAATAAAGTGGTGCTATAATTGGTTTTAGGAGGCGTGATAATGAAAAAATATGGTTTAGTTAAAGTTTTATTAGTTATGTTGTTATTAGTAGTGATTGCTACTTATTGTATTGAAGGGAGATATGCTGAGATTAGTTATTTGCCGTTAGGTGATGTATTTATTAATTATATTCAGTCATATTATTATTTCTTTGATACTGCTGTATTTATATTGGTAGTGGGTGGTTTTTATGGACTACTTAATAGGACTAAAGCTTATAGAAAGATGCTTGATATTATTGCAGATAAGTTTAGTGATAATAAGAAGAAGTTTGTAATTGCATCTACTATAATATTTGCGGTTGTTGCTTCTTTAACTGGTTTTAATTTGGTAATGTTATTATTTATTCCATTTGTGGTATCTATTATATTATTACTTGGTTATGATAAGTTAGTAGCGTTATCAGCGACAGTTGGAGCAGTTTTAGTAGGGTTTATTGGTGGTGTATTTACTACTGTTAGTGATTCTGCTGGAATGTCAACTTTTGAGACTTTGGTAGGTTTAGATGATAAGTGGGGAAATATATTTCCTAAGATATTGTTATTAGTATTGGTTTGTGGACTTCTTGTTTTATATATTTGTAAATATATTAAGAGGTTGGAGAATGATAAGGGATATGAATTAACTAAAAATGATGCTTTATTAATTGAAACTAAAGATAAGAGTGGTAAGGTTGTAAAAGCTAATTATGAAGGTGTTAAGGTATGGCCTTTGGCTACTATGTTAGTTATATTTTTAGTATTGTTAGTGTTAGGATTTATACCTTGGTATGATTTGTTTGAAATTAGTGTATTTGATGATTTTCATACTTGGCTTACTGGGTTATCAATTGGGGATTATACTGTGTTTTCTAATTTGATATCATCTAATTTTTCAGCTTTTGGTACTTGGTATAATTTGGGTAACTTTATGATGCCTATTGTTTTAGTAGCGTTATTTAGTTTAATTATTAAGTTTGTTTATAGAATTAAGTTGGATAGTGCATTTGAAGCAATTGTAGTGGGCGCTAAGAAGATGTTACCTGCTGTTATGATAGCAATGCTTGCATATACGGTATTGGTATGTAGTTATAATAATGGTTTTGTTGAGACTATTATTACTAATGCTAGTGAGAGTTTTCCTGATAATGTAGTTGTTAGTTCTTTAATTACTATATTGGGTAGTATTACTAATGTTGATTTGTATTATACTACTGCTGGTGTATTTTCTCCAATTGTATCAGTGTTATCTGATGGTGCTAATTTGAGTGTATATGCTATTGCATTCCAAAGTTTATATGGTTTAGTTGGTTTAATTGGGCCTACTAGTTTATTGCTTATTGTTGGTCTTACTTACTTAGAGGTTCCATATAAGACTTGGGTTAAGTATATTTGGAGATTTATATTAGAATTATTTATTGTAATATTTATTGTTATGATGATT
>CASEAD010000028.1 GCA_949285775.1 uncultured bacterium | reverse complement strand
TTTAGTATTTTTAGGTTAAAGTAATAACTATTAAAGAAAGATATTTCTTTTCCATTGTAGTAGTAGAAGGAGTTTTTATTATTGAAATAATAATTGATATCAAAGTTCTTATCTAGGGAGTTAAAATATTTATCTAATACTTTTCTTTGTACTTTATGGTTTAGTTTAAAGAATTCTTTGGTATGTATAGATAAGTTAGATGGTTCTTTAATAATATTATATTTTCTTAGGAATAGATATGTTTGTAGCATTATTTTCACTTCTTTCTAATAGGAAAAAAGGAACTTATTGGTTCCGATTGGAATTTAGTGGGTTATCTCTTTAGAGAGGTGGGGGTTGTTTTTTGTGATAAGTAAGTATTAGTATTTCTTTTTAGAATATATACTAGTATTTCGTAGCGTATTTTATAATCTATATTTTCTTCTTCTAATATTTGGTTTATTAAGTCTATATCTATAATATAATCTTCATTGGCAATTTTTTCTAAGAGAGTTAATCTTTGGGAGATAATAGATGATTTATTGGGTTCTGTTTGTTTTTGGTGATAATATTCTTTTAAATCGTTTAAAATGCTCTCTATAAATTCTTTTTGAGACTCTGTTATTTTATAGTTATTTCCTAAGATAGTATCATTTGTTATGAAAAATTGTAGGGCTTTAAAATAGTTTATATCTCTTTTTGTATCGTCCTTATTGTATTGTTTTTTATCCTGATATATGGTTGTGAGTGCTTTTTCTAGTAGTAATATATTTACTTGGGAAATATTATTTATTATTTGATTAATTAAATTTGCTAGTTCTTCTAAAGATATTTCTTCTTGTTTTTTAATAATATTATTTTTTATTATTCTTATTAATTCTTCTTTTTCCATATAAACACCACCTATCTTAATGTTTTTGTTCTCCTTGTTTCTAGAGTATCTATTACTCTATCATCTATAGTTCTTCCAATATAATATGCTTTTTGTCTGAAGAATGGGTCTTCATTTATTCTTTTTATTATTTCGTCTATTATATTGCCATATACTCTTTCTCTATTTTCCCAAGAGCTTATATAACTCTTTTTGTTCCTTTTTATATTCCCATCTTTCTTAGCGTAGCCAAAGATTAAGATAGTATCTTCATTAATTTTTCTTACACACATTCGTGGCTTTTGGCCACCTTTTTCGGCTTTTAGAAAATAGCCTTTTAGTACATCGAATAAGTCATGTTCTCCTTTTTTTCTTAAGATACCATTTCTTAGTTCGCTTAGTAATTTACTTATTAATTTATAATTATCGACATTATCAATACTCATGAAGTCTTCTTCAAAGAAGGATATTAAGTCTTCACTAAAGAAATCATCTGGGGTTAAGTTATCTAACTTTTTAGGGTGCATAAAGTATATTAAGCGATATTGTTCTCCTGGTAGTAGTGCTGTTTTATCTATTTCAATTGTTTCTTCTTTAATTAAATTTCTTAATTGGCTTTGATATTCATCAATAGTTTTTTCTAAGTACTCTAGCGTGGTTCTTTTGTCTTTTAGATTAATATCATTAGGAAGTTGTTCTAGTAATTGGTTGCATGCTTTTATATCTGATAAATAGTATTGTAGTTGATTAATATAGCCTATTAAGCTAGGGTAGTTGTTTTGATTAATAATATTTATTGAAGTTTTAATTATTTCTTCTTCTCTATCTAAAATATCATCTTCTTCTAGTTCTTTATCTTCTAATTCTTCAGATGAATAAATTTCTTCTGGTTGAAGTGGTTGGTATGATAGTGGGGATTCTTTTTCTTTGGTAAATATTCTAGTATTGAAGGTTATAAGATCTGAGATAATTGTTGTATTTATTCTATAATCTTTAGAAGAAGACGCTACAAGGTTTAAGATAAAATCTATATCTAGGATAGGGTTATTTGAGTCAATATCTTTGATTATTTTTTGGCATGTTTTCAATGAATTTGTTAGATGTTTTATTCTATCTTGATAGCTTGATATTTTTTCTCTTTGGTCTTCTATATGTTTGTTAATTTCATTTAAAAATATTTCTGCTTGCTGAAGAGCTTTTTCGTATTGGGGTATTATAAATCCTGTATTTTCAATTTTAAATAGTTCTTCATTAGATATAATTTCTTTTATACTTTTATATTCTTCAAAACTTATATTAATTAGGTGTGCTTCTATTAATCTACGTATATCTTCATCTTTACATAAAGTTATATTGCGATAGTTATTTGCTAGTGTTTTACTTATGTTTATTTTTAGGATAAGTAATTCTATAAATTTTATTTCTTCAGCTATTTTCGATATTTTGCTTTCAATTAATTGTTTTAATATTTTTATTCCGTTCAATGGTACCACCTCTATTATTAGTATAACATATTTTTTCTTTTTTTCAATAAGGAAAAAGTTACTTATTAGTAACTTTTTCTAACTTAATTCCTACTTGATAATCGTTGATATTAATATTAGTTTCGATATCTTTTATTCTTTCTATAGAAATACCTAGGGTTTCAGATTTAATAAATTCTAGTTGTTCTTTAATAGAATCTGCATATTCATCATTTGATGTATAATATATTTTTATTCTATCTGCTATGTCATAACCGTTATTTTTTCTTAGTTGTTGGATTTTAGAGATTGTTTCTCTTGCTAGTCCTTCATTAATTAGGTCTTTAGTTAATTCAGTATTTAATATTATTATTCTATTATTAGATACTGATACATTATATCCTTCTTTAGAATTAATTCTTATATCTACCATGTCTTTAGTTATGGTGTATTTATCATTACCTAGGGTTATTTCTAAGTTGTTATTTTCTAGCTTGTTTATAGAGGTATCATCTATATTTGTTAGGAAGTTTGCAAATTCTTTTATATCTTTACCTAGTATCTTTCCTGCTACTTTATAATTTGGTCTATATTCTATATGCATGTATTCAGATAAGTCTTCCATATAAATAATTTCTTTAACGTTTAGTTCTTCTTTAATTAATTCATCTATATCTCCTATTATGTCTTTGTATTTAGCATCTAATATTATATTATTAATTGGTTGTCTTACTTTTATCTTTGCTTCTTCTCTTGAATTTCTACCTAAGGATATTAAATCGATAATTAAATCCATTCTTTCTTCTATTTCTTTATTAATTAATTTAGAATTGCATTTAGGGTAATCTGCTAAATGGACAGATAATTCTCCTGTTAGGTTTTTATAAATAATTTCTGATGTAAATGGAGAGATAGGTGCTAAGAGTTTACATATTCCTACTAATATTTGATATGTAGTTTGATAAACTGCTTTTTTGCTGTTATCTAATTTGCTACCCCAGAATCTTCTTCTATTTCTTCTTATATACCAGTTAGATAGATCTTCATTAACAAAATTATTTAGTAAGTGTACAGCTTTATTTAAATCATAATTCTCCATTTCGTTAGTTATATTTTGTACTAATGAATTATATTTTGATAAAAGCCATTTATCTATTTCTTCTAAATCTTTGTAATCAACACTAAATTCTCTTGGGTCTATATTATCAGTATTAGCATACATAGCAAAGAAAGTATAGGTATTTTTTAGAGTGTTAAAAAATTTAGAGTTTATTTCACGAATTCCTTCTTCATCAAATTTTAATGGAGTCCAAACAGGTGAAGAGTATAACATATAAAATCTAGTAGCGTCGGCACCATATTTTTTTATGATGCTGAATGGTTCGACAGCGTTTCCTTTTGATTTATGCATTTTTTGTCCATATTTATCTAGTAGTAAGTCATTTACTAAAACATTTTTATATGGGCTTTTACCTTTTACAAAGGTTGATATTACTATTAGTGAATAGAACCATCCTCTTGTTTGATCTATTCCTTCGCATATGAAGTCAGCTGGAAATTGTTTCTCGAATAGTTCTTTGTTTTCAAAAGGATAGTGATATTGGGCAAATGGCATTGAACCTGAGTCGAACCAGCAGTCCATTACTTCTTTTACTCTTTCCATAGGTTTACCACATTTTGGACATTTAATATGAATTTCATCAACGTATGGTCTATGTAATTCAATGGTTTTATCTATTTTTTCAATTGATTTTTCGATTAATTCTTCTCTTGATCCTATCATTTCTTGGTGTCCACAGTCACATGTCCATAGTGGTATAGGTGTTCCCCAATATCTGTTTCTGGAAATTGCCCAATCATTAATGTTGTTTAGCCAATCGCCAAATCTTTTTTCACCAACATAGCTTGGGTGCCAGTTTACTTTATTATTTTCTGCAATTATTTTATCTTTTAGGGCTGTTGTTTTGATATATAGTGATGGTTTTGAATAATACACTAATGGTGTTTTGCATCTCCAACAGTGTGGGTAGTTGTGTTCCATTTTTTGTTTTTTGAATAGTTTATCTTCACTTGCTAAATATTTAATAATATCTATTTCAAGATCTTTATCTACTACGAGTCTTCCTTTCCATGGTCCTTCTGTATACTTTCCGTTTTCATCTACAGGGTTTAGGATTGGTAAGTCATATTTTAGTCCTACTTCATAGTCATCTTGACCAAAAGCTGGTGCCATATGTACGATACCGGTACCATCTTCCATAGTAACATAATCAGCACAAGTTACATAGAAGGCTTTTTTATCTACTTTTAAGAAAGGTAGATATTGTTCATATTCTAAATATTCTAAGTCTTTACCAAAATACTCTTCTACTACTTCATAATCACTACCTAATACTTTATCTGCTAGTTTTTCTGCTACTATGAAGTTATAGCCTTTTGATAGGCATTTTACATATTTTTCTTTAGGATTTACACATGCGGCAACATTTGCTATTAATGTCCATGGAGTTGTTGTCCAAATAAGTAAGTATGTGTTTTCCTCATTTTTTAGTTTAAATGGTACAGTTACGGTATTTACAGACACTTCTTTATATCCTTGTGCTACTTCGTGGCTTGCTAATCCTGTACCACATCTTGGGCAATATGGAAGTATTTTTAATCCGTTGTATATTAAACCTTCATCAAAGAATTTTTTTAATATCCACCATTCGGTTTCGATATAATTATTATCATAAGTAATATAGGGGTTATCTAGATCGATAAATTGTCCCATTTTGGTGGTAAAATCTTTAAATGCTTTTTCGTTTTTCCAAACGCTTTCACGACATTTTTGATTAAATTCTTTGATACCGTACTTTTCAATATCTTTTTTTCCTGAGATACCTAATTCTTTTTCTACTTGAACTTCTACTGGTAATCCGTGTGTATCCCAACCTACTTTTCTTAATACTTTATATCCTTGCATTGTCTTATATTTGCAGAAAGTATCCTTTAATAATTTTGATAACATGTGATGAATACCAGGCATTCCATTAGCAGTTGCGGGTCCATCATAAAAGACAAAATTCTTGTTCTCGCTTCTTGAATCTATGCTTTTATTTAATACATCAATACTACTCCAATATTCACTTACCTTCTCTTCTATTTTGCTTTCTTCCATATTTTCTAATTGTTTAAATTTATCCATAATTTCCTCCTTTATTTAAAAAGCACTTAAGTTTGCAAGGACGGGTTGACCGCGGTACCACCTTGTTTCACCTAAGTGCTCTTATTTTGATAACGGTATTTCACCGATATTTCCTAAGTATTCAGAAATATACATCTGGAGTGATTTATACTAAATATAAATATTAGTTTGCACCAACCACTAACTCTCTGTAATTATCTATTTAGTATCGTCTCCGTCATTTGTTTTTAATTACTTTTTTATTATATGAAAAGTGAGAGTATTTGTCAATAAGTTTTTTACTTTTATTTATCATTCGGTAACGACTTTACAACGGTCGGCATACTCATCAGTAAATCTTATAACTCTATAATTTGATGATCTTAAAGACTCAGCTGAGTATTTATGAAAATATAGGCCTTTAGCCCCTCCACTATGGGATTCAACAGTCATATACGTTCCATCATCATTCTTTTTTAAAAATAGTATTACATGTCCTGGGTGAATTAATACATCTCCCGGTTGAGCTTCATCATAATTTACAGTTCTTGGAAATGATGACTGATAGGTGCTATCACCTATGGTTACGCCACAACCTGTTCTAATAGCCCATTTTACAAACCCAGTGCAGTCTAGACCAGCATAATAGTAATCTTCCCTGGGACTACAATCACCAATAAAATTAATATACCCGCCGTATTTTGCACAAGCTGAACTTATCCCGTTTGAATTTCCATCTAGTTTTCTCCCCCAGTTGTTACAATATCCTCGTTCAGAACATTTTCCATCTGATCCGATAGCATTATTAGTTCTTGAGTCATTAGCCCAACCAGCTTTCTGATAATGCAACATTAGTCCTTTTTGGCTTAGGCCATACGCTAGTGCCCAACCTGCTGTTGCTACTCTGGTACCCCAATCACTGCTCGAGTTAACTGATTCCCAAATAAAATCATTTAACTCTTCCATTTCGGCATCTGATAGATAATGTCCATCAACTTCTAAATAGTCTAGTTCTTCGCCATCTTCGCCTATGCCATCTAATGGATAATATTCTTCTCCTTCAGGAAGAGAAGTTCCACTTAAACTACTGCCACCTCCGGTATATGGATCAGAAGTTTCTAAATCACTAACAGTTTGGTCTTTTCTATTAGCCTCTTCTATGTCTTTTTCTGTTTTTTCTTCTTCTTCCATTTTTGAAATATATTCCTCATTGGCATTTTCTAAACAATCTAAATAGCTTACTGTAATATTTTCGTCTCCTAGATCTAGTACAAGGCTATTGGCAAAGTTAACTATTGTTGGTATAAAAAATATTATTATTGCCATTAATACCCTTTTTAGGGCTATGCTGACATTTTTAGACATATCACTATCATTATTTGAAATAACA
>CASEAD010000027.1 GCA_949285775.1 uncultured bacterium | reverse complement strand
TTTTAATTATTTCTAATTCTTTTTTTAATATTTTGTCATAATTTATATTCATTATTATCACCACTTGATATATTATTATATCATATAAGTAACTTTTTTTCATAATATTTAGTGTTAATAGTTTACAAATAATGAATTAATTGATAAAATTATTGTAGCGGAGGTTAATATGAGGAAGGAAAAGTTAAGGGTTATACCTATTAAGAATTATATATGTTTAGGTTTATTGTTTTTAGGAACAATTTTGATATTATATTATGGTTATCTTTGGTATCATGCCTATAAAGAAGATGAGTTAAGTTATAGTATTATGTCTGAGTATATGATGGTTATTAATTATAATGAGATTACGGATTATATTATGGAAAATAAGGACGCTATTATATATGTTTCTTCTGTGGGTGATGAGCAGATTAACAAGTTTGAGAAAAATTTTAGAAATGTTATTGTGGATAATAATTTAAAGAATTATATATTGTATTTAGATGTAACTAATGTGGATGTTAGTGATTATAGTAATAAGTTTAAGATTGATGGTAATTTACCTTATATAGTTGTTTATACTGGTGGTGAGGTTACGGATACTTATAGTGTTTCTGAGAATGATTATAGTAGTAAAAAGGTAGAAAAATATTTAAATAGAATAGGGATTATGGAAGATGATTAATATTGTTTTATATGAGCCGGAGATACCTCAGAATACTGGTAATATTATGAGGACTTGTGTAGCGACTGGTTCTAGGTTACATTTGATAGAGCCTTTGGGGTTTAAGATAAATGATAAGACTATTAAGAGGTGTGGGGTTAATTATATTGATAAGTTAGATTATACTATATATGAGAATTTAGATGAGTTTATGTGTAAGAATAGTGGGGAGTTTTATTTTTTTACGAGATATGGTAAGAAGGCTCATAGTGAGTTTGATTATACTAATAGTAATAAAGACATATATTTGTTTTTTGGTAAGGAAAGTACAGGTATTCCTAAAGAGATACTTAAGAATTATTTAGATAGGTGTATTAGGATACCAACGACTAGTGATGTAAGGGCTTTAAATTTATCTAATTGTGTCGCTATAGCAATATATGAAGTGTTAAGACAGTTAAATTATCCTAATTTATATAGGGTTGAGCCTCACAAGGGTGAAGATTGGTTGATAGAAGACTAGTCTTTTTTGTTTTTGGTTTGTTATTATTAGTATGATTTTTTCTATACTAATATTTTTTTTAGGGATAGTGTTGTATAGTAAGTATTTTGTTACTTAGAATATGTAATGTGTGCTTTTTGGTTGATATAAGGAAGAATTTTGGCTTTTGGGGTGAAAAAAGGATTATTTATTATTTACTTAAATTTATTATAATGCTATAATTGGGATATAGTTTTGAGGTGATGTGTATGGCTAGATATTTTAATAAGATTTGGTTTAAAAAATTTAGTAAAAATGATATTAAGCTATATTTGGATTATCGGATGCTTTTGGTTGAGAAATTTTTGTTAAATATTTGAAAGTTGATAATGAAGAATTATTTTGTAGATATAATGAGTGATTATTAGGAGATGATATTGTGAAAGATAAGAAAAGTTATTATGTTACTACGCCTATATATTATCCTTCTGCGGATTTTCATATTGGGCATTGTTACACCACTATTATAGCGGATGCAATTGCTAGATATAAGAGATGTAGTGGTTTTGATGTGTTTTATTTGACTGGTACTGATGAGCATGGAGAGAAGATACAAAAGAAAGCGTTGGAAGCTGGTGTTAGTCCACAGGAATATGTGGATAAGATAGTTAGTAATGCAAAGGATTTGTGGAAGAGTTTAAATATTAGTTATGATAAGTTTATAAGGACTACGGATAAGGAACATGTGGAGTGTGTACAAGAGATTTTTAAAAAGTTATATGATAAGGGAGATATTTATAAAGGTGAGTATAAAGGTTTATATTGTACTCCTTGTGAGTCTTTTTGGACTAATACGCAGTTAGTTGATGGGAAATGTCCTGATTGTGGGAGAGATGTTAATGAGGTTAGTGAGGAGGCTTATTTCTTTAAGTTATCTAAATATCAAGATAGGTTAGTAAAGTATTATGATGAACATCCTGATTTTATTGAACCTGAGTCTAGAAAGAATGAGATGATTAATAATTTTATTAAACCTGGTTTAGAAGATTTGTGTGTATCTAGGACTAGTTTTGATTGGGGGATTCCGGTTACTTTTGATGATAAACATGTGGTTTATGTTTGGTTAGATGCCTTATCTAATTATATATCTGCTTTGGGTTATTTGAGTGAAGATGATAGTAAGTTTAAGAAGTATTGGCCAGCTGATTTGCATATAGTTGGTAAGGAAATTGTTAGGTTTCATACTATTGTTTGGCCTATTATGTTGATGGCTTTGGATTTGCCTTTACCTAAGAAAGTATTTGGACATGGTTGGTTAGTTATTGATGGTGGTAAGATATCTAAGAGTTTGGGTAATTATAAGGATCCTAGGGAATATATTGGTCTATATGGGGTTGATGCGGTACGTTATTTTGTTCTTAGGGAAGTTCCTTTTGGAAATGATGGTGTTTTTTCGGAAGAGGCTTTAATTAATAGGACTAATGGGGATTTGGCAAATGTATTGGGTAATTTAGTTAATAGGACTATTGGTATGATTAATAAGTATTTTGATGGTGTTGTTACTGATACTGGAGTTAGTGAAGATGTTGATAAAGAGTTGATTGATTTGGTAATGTCTACTAAGGATATTGTAGATAATAAGATGGATGATTTAAGGATAGCAGATGCATTGGATGTTATATTTGATATATTTAGAAGATGTAATAAGTATATAGATGAGACAATGCCTTGGGTACTTGCTAAGGATGAAAATAAGAGTGATAGATTAAATCAAGTTTTGTATAATTTGATAGAGTCCATTAGGATTGGTACTGTTTTGTTGCAACCTTATTTGCCTGATGCTTGTAATAGTATATTTGAACAGATTAATAGTAATGATATTGGTTTTGATACTTTAGATAGGTTTGGATATTATAAGAGTGGTAATAAGGTGGGGAAAGCAGTGGTATTGTTTAAGAGGATAGAAATAGATAAGAAGTAAGATTATGGTGTTAAAAGAATAAATTATCTTAAATGGATTTTTATTCTTTTTCTTTTGAGTTATAATATATATAGATGGTGGTGGTTATTTATGGATAGGTATATAGATAAGTATAATAGTTTGATTGATAAGGGGTATGATGAGGGTGAGTTATATAAGTATTTTTATATTGATGAAGATGTGATTATGGGGATTGTAGATAGTATATATAATGATTGTGTTAGTAAGGTTATAACGGTAGATAATCCTAGATGTTTGATAGTAGGTGGGCAACCTGGTAGTGGTAAGAGTTATTTTTGTAATAAGTATGTTATTGATAATAATGATTATGTATATGTTAGTTTAGATAATTATAGGGTATATCATCCGTATTATGAGGATATTAGAAAGATGGTTATAGATAAGTGGGGAGATGATAATGGTGATGAGGAAGATAATCCTAGTAGTGATTTAACTAATATTACGCATTATTTTGCTGTTAGGGTTAATGATATTTTGTTTGATAGGTTATCTAATAATAATTATAATATTTTATTAGAGTGGAATTTGCGATACGCTGAGGGGCCTTTAGAGACTATTGAGAGAATAAAAAAGTTGGGGTATATAATTGATATAGTAGTGGTTGTTACATCTAGGTATGTTTCCTATGAGGCTTGTAAACTTAGGTATAATGTAATGAGTGGTTATAATAGGTTGGCTAGGAGGGTATCTAAATATTTTCATGATATGTGTGTTGAAGGGCTTATTTCTAGTATTGGAAAGATTAATGAGGTTGGTTATATTAGGGATAAGACTATAAATAGTATTGTTTGTATGTTAAGGGATGGATATATTATATGGGATAGTGATAGGGATAGTAATGTGTCTTTATTACTTGGTGATTATTTGAATAGTCATATAGAAGGGGTAAATGATATTAGTTATATTGAGAGGATATATAATGAAGAAAATAATTTATAAATATAATTCGACATATTTTTATATTTTGTTATGATATTATGAATTTACATCATTGGTGTAAAATTAGAATAAATACTTTTTTGTTTATTTACATTAGTTTTTTATTTTGATAAACTTAATTTTAGTGGTATTGCAGTAATAGAAAGGATTGAATGTGCAATGCAAAAAACTACTAATCAAGAAAATTTAATAATAGTATTCTTTGTAGTAACTTTAATATTAAGTAGTATTTATATTATTGTAGAGAGATGTTTTGTAGATATTATTTATTTTGGAGTTCTTGTGTATTATTTTGTTAGATTTTTGATTATTAAGTGTAAAGGAGTTTAGGAGGAGAGTTTATGCTTATTGATACTCATTGTCATTTGTTTAGTGAATATTATGAAGATATAGATAGTGTTATTAAGAGAGCTTATGATAATGGGGTTGGAGTAGTAGTTGTAAATGGATGTGATGATAAGTCTAATCGTGAGGTATTAGAGTTAGTAAAAAAGTATGATATAGTTTATGGGGCTTTGGGTATACAACCTGGAGAAATTGGACATATTAATGATGAGAGTTTTAAATTTATTGAGGATCATATTAATGATGATAAAATAATTGCTATAGGGGAGATTGGACTTGATTATCATTATGATTATGATAGAAAGTTACAAAGAAGGGTATTTGAGAGACAACTTGGTATTGCTGTGAAATATAATAAGCCTGTTATTGTTCATAGTAGAGATTGTATTCAAGAGACTTATGATATTTTAAAATCTTTTAATGTAACTGGGATTATGCATTGTTATAGTGGTAGTGTGGAGATGGCTTATGAATTTAATAAAATAGGTTTTTTGTTGGGGATAGGAGGTGTTTGTACTTTTAAAAATGCGAAGAATATCGTTGAGGTTATAAAAAAGATTGATTTGGAATATATTGTATTGGAAACAGATGCACCTTATTTAACTCCTGAACCTTATCGTGGGGGTAGAAATGAGCCCGCAAATGTAGTGGTTATCGCAAAGAAAATTTGTGAACTTAAAGGCCTTAAATTTAAGGAAGTAAGTGAGGCTACAACGAGGAACGTCTTGCGCTTATTTGACAAATATATAAATTTATGATAGAATTATAATTGCCTGAAAAGAAATTTGAGAGGTGATAATAATGAAAAAAATAGTATCTAATGTATTAATTGTGGCAACACAGTTAATAGTTGGTGGACTATTTTTGTTTATGTTATTTTCAGATGGCAATGAAGATAGTAGAGTCGTAGTTGTAGAAAACGATAATTTAAATAAGATGTCTGACGCTGTTTCCGAACTTTTTATAGTTGAACAGGCAAATAAAATATCAGTTGATGAGACTAAAGAAGTTGATTTAATTACTGAAGAAGAAAAGGAAGCTATAGAAGCAGAAAAAGCTAAAGCTGAGGCGGAAGCTAAGGCTTTGGCGGAGGCAGAACAGAAGGCAAAAGAGGAAGAAGAAGCTAAGAAAGCTTTAGAGGCTGAAGAGGCTGCTAAAGAGCAAGAGGCAACTGTTGTTGTTGATAATAGTGTTGCAGCTTTACAAAGCTATGCATATGACTTAGTTATTAATACTTATGGGTGGACTGAGGCTGATTTTGATGCTCTTGTTTCTTTATGGAATAAAGAGTCAGGTTGGAACTATGCTGCTACGGGGTATAGTGGGGCTTATGGTATACCACAAGCTTTACCTGGTGATAAAATGGCTTCTGCTGGAAGTGATTATAGGACTAATGGTCAGACTCAAATTCGTTGGGGTCTAGGCTATATTAGTGATAGGTATGGAAGTCCATCTAATGCTTGGAATCATTTTTTAAATAATAATTGGTATTAAGCATTTTTGCCTGATAGAAATCGTATCTTTGATACGGTTTCTATTTTATATTTGGGGTTTTTATTCTTATTTTTTTATGATATAATAAAGTTGTTGGTGATGTTATGAGTAATAAATTTAATTATAAGAAATCTTTAGGTCAGAACTTTTTGTATGATGAAAATATATGTAAGAGGATAGTTGATAGTGCTAATATTGATAGGGATACTTTGGTTATTGAGATTGGCCCTGGTGGTGGGGCAATTAGTAAGTATATTATTGATAAGTGTGGTTATTTAGTTATGTATGAGATTGATGAGAGGCTTATTAGTGGATTGAATAATTTATTGTGTGGATATAATAATTATGAGATAATAGTGGGTGATTTTTTAAAGGAAGATATAAAAGAGAAAATAGATGGGTTTAAGTATAAGAGGGTATATGTAGTAGCAAATTTGCCTTATTATATAACTACTCCTATTATTACTAAGTTAATCGATGATGAAGTGTTTCCTGATAAGATAGTTATTATGATACAAAAGGAAGTTGCTAGTCGTCTTTCTGCTACTGTTGGTGGTCGTGATTATGGTTCTTTAACTGTTTTTCTTAATTATTATTATGATATTAAAAAATTATTTGATGTTAGTAGAAATTGTTTTATGCCTAAGCCTAATGTTGATAGTGCGGTTATATGTATGGATTTAAAGAACGAGAGATTTTTTATTAAAGATATTAAATTATTCAAGAGAGTTGTTAGGGATAGTTTTAGGTATAAGAGAAAGAATCTTAGAAATAATTTAAAAGAGTATGATTTAGAAAAGATAGAGAATGTTTTAAAGGGGTATGGGTTTGATTTAGGGGTAAGGGCTGAAGAGTTATCTTTAGATATTTTTATAGATATTGTTAATAGTATTAGTGATGATAATAATTCTTTGTTATAAGAGTTATTTTTTTTTCATATATTTTAATGGGTGAGTATAAATGATTAGAATTGGGGATTATGTTACTAGAAACTCTTATAATAATGATATTATATTTAAGGTTATTGATATTAAGGGGAATGTATGTTATTTAAAAGGGGTTTGTGTTAGGTTATTTGCGGATAGTTATATTGATGATTTAAGGAGATATGATGGAGAAGTTGATGATGATTTTGAAGCTGAATTTAATGATTATTATAATTTAGATAGGAATGAGTATTTTTATTTGCCAGGTAAAATATTACATATTGATGGGGATAAGGAATATTTAGATAAGTGTATGAGATTTTATAAGAAAAATAAGATTATGGCATATGGAGTATATTTAAATGAAGGGGATTTTGCTGATAATATATATGATTACTTGAAGAAATATAATCCTGATATATTAGTTATTACGGGACATGATGCAATATATAGAAAGAGTAGAAATGGAAGTAATTATAAGAATACAGATAATTTTATTCGGGCTGTTAAGGAGGCTAGGAGGTTTGAAAAGTCTCATGAGAAGTTGCTTATAATTGCTGGGGCTTGTCAATCTAATTATGAGGAATTGATTAGGGCAGGGGCTAATTTTGCTTCTAGTCCTAAGAGAATTAATATTCATGCTTTAGATCCAGCTATAATTGCTAGTTCTTTATCTTTTTCGGATAAGAATGATAATATTGATTTGATTAGTATATTGGATAAGACTAAGTATGGGGCTGATGGTATGGGAGGTATTATTACTAAAGGTACTATGTATGTGGGATATCCTAGAGAATAGAGAGGAAAGTTATGACTATTGAAAAGATAAAAAAAGATATTAATAATAACATTGGTAATGAGGTTAGGGTTATACATAATGAGGGTAGAAATAAGATATATGAGTGTAATGGGAAGATAATTGAGGTATATAATAATATTTTTATTGTGATGAGTGATGATGTAAAGAGAAGTTTTAGTTATAGGGATATTTTGACTAATACGATACAGATTTCTTTTAAAATGTAAAGTAGATGGTAAAATTATGTAAAAAATATTGACTTTTTTTGGTTATATATATAAAATGTATTTAGAAAAAGTATATTTTTCTAGAAGGAGAGTTGATACATAATGAAGATAACTTCAGTTACTGTACACAAAATTGAAAAAGAAAATTCTCGTATGAAAGGAATTGCGGTTGTTACTCTTGATGATTGTTTTGTTGTTAAGGGAATTAGAATTATAGATGGCGATAATGGTTTATTTATTGCAATGCCTAGTAAAACTACTGCAACTGGTGAGCATTCTGATATAGCACATCCTATTAATAAGGAAACTCGTCAAATGTTTGAAGATGCTATTATAGAGGCTTATAATAACGCTGAATAATTTTTAAAGAGACTCAGTTTTGAGTTTTTTTGTTTATTAATTTTTTGGTTATTAATTTTATTCTTGTGCATATAACTTATTAGGAGGGAATTTATGGACAAGGTAAAAGAGATGGAAAATAGTTTTAATCATGGTATTTCTATAGCAGAGAGAAAAAGTGTTGTTGTTAGTGGGGTTAAGAAGATAGAGAGTTTTGATAATGAAGAGTTTTTGATGGATACTACTTTAGGTTTTTTAGTTATTAAGGGTTCGGGATTGGAGATAATTAAGTTAGATACTTATCAGGGAAATGTATCTATTAAAGGTCAAGTTGATAGTTTAACTTATACGGATAGTAATATGAAGAAAGATAAAGATAATTCCTTGATAAGTAAGTTATTTAAGTAATGGTTTTAGAAATACAGATTTATTCTTTGGGGGTATCTTTTTTATATGGGATTTTCTTTTTCGTATTATTAGAGATTAATTCTAAATTTATATATTCTTCTAATATGTTTATCAAGGTTATTTGTTCTTTTTTGTTTGTTATTTTTAATGCTTTGTTATATTTCATAATACTGATGTATATTAATAATGGTTATATTCATTTATATTTCTTTTTGTGTATAATTTTGGGGTATGTTTGTAGTAATTTTGTTTATAAAAAGATTTGTAAAAAGTAAGGGATTATGATATAATTGTTTGTAAGATAGAGAGGTGATATAATGGTTAAAAAGAAGATTAGATATACTAGGAAGACTAAGGGTAGAATGATAGTTATTTTTTTGTTATTTGGGGCTGTTATATCTACTTTGGGTTATAGTTTAATTGAGAATTTAAAACAAATTAAGGAAATTAATGATGAAAAGGAATATTTAAAGGAAAGGATTGCTTTTTTAGAAGAGGAGGAGAAGGTATTGGAAGCGGATATACAGAAGTTATCTGATCCTTCTTATGTCGCTAGATATGCTAGGGAAAAGTATTTATATTCTAAAGATGGAGAATTGATTATTAGAATTGAGGATTAAAAAAAACCACCGTTATGGTGGAATTTTTATTTATTGTTTTGTTTATTTTCTTTGTTGTTTTCTTTTGCTTCTTTTTCTTCTTTATTTGGTTCAACATCATCTTCTGGAAGTGTACCAAATTCTACTAGATGATCAATTTGTTCTTTAGTTATTGTTTCGTTTTCAAGTAATGTTTCTGCTAATAGTTTTAGAAGTGATTTGTTTTCTGTTAGAATTTTCTTTGTTTTAGCATAACATTCATTTATTATTTTACGCATTTCTTCATCTATTTCATGTGCTACTGTATCTGAGATGTTTCTATTTTTGGTATAGTCTCTTCCTAAGAAAGTGTTTGATGATGGTTCTTCTAGCATCATTGGGCCTAAATCACTCATACCATATTCTGTTACCATACTACGAGCTATTTTTGTGGCTTTTTTGAAGTCATCGTGGGCACCTGTGGTTATTTCTTTGAATGTTATTTCTTCTGCTACACGGCCACCTAATAGTCCACAGATTGATTCTAATAGTTCGTTTTTGGTGTAATTGAATGTTTCTTCTTTTGGTGTCATCATTGTGTAACCACCGGCTTGTCCTCTTGGGATGATGGTTATTTTTTGAACATCATTAGCACCTTCTAGTTTAAGTCCTATAACAGCGTGTCCAGCTTCGTGATATGCAACTAATTTCTTTTCTTTATCTGTGTATTTTTTAGTAACTTTAGCTGGTCCCATTAATACTCTATCTGTTGCTTCGTCTATTTCGGACATTGTAATACATTTTTTATTTCTTCTTACAGCAAGTAGTGCTGCTTCGTTAAGTAGGTTTTCTAGGTCTGCACCGCTGAAACCTGGTGTTCTTTTTGCTAGGTATTCTAGGGTAATATGTTTATCTAGTGTTTTGTTTCTAGCGTGAACTTTTAAAATTTCTTCACGGGCATTTTTATCAGGTAGACCTACTGTTACTTGTCTATCGAACCTTCCTGGTCTTAGTAGGGCAGGATCTAGAACATCAGGTCTGTTAGTAGCGGCTATAACAATGATTCCTTCGTGTGGTCCAAAGCCATCCATTTCAGTTAGTAATTGGTTTAATGTTTGTTCTCTTTCGTCATGGCCACCGCCTAATCCTGTTCCTCTTTGTCTTCCTACAGCGTCGATTTCATCGATAAATATTAAACATGGTGCATTCATTTTAGCTTGTTTAAACATATCTCTTACTCTTGATGCTCCTATACCTACAAATAGCTCTACGAAGTCAGAGCCACTTATATAATAGAATGGTACTTTTGCTTCTCCTGCTACTGCTCTTGCTAATAAGGTTTTACCTGTTCCGGGAGGACCTACTAATAGGACTCCTTTAGGAATTCTTGCACCCATACTTTGGAATTTTTTGGGACTTTTTAGGAAGTCGATTAATTCTTCAACTTCTTGTTTTTCTTCGGTTAATCCTGCTACATCTTTGAAGGTTGTTTTTGTTCCTTCTTCTAGAAGTTTAGCACGGCTTTTTCCGAAGTCCATAGATTTATTGTTGCCACCTATTTGTTTAGTGAATAACCAAAATAAGCATCCTACTAATATTGCTAGTGGTATTATTTCTATTAATACTGCTAGCCATTCTGAGGCTTCTGGATCAGTTTCAACATTTAATGTAAAGTCTTGACTCTCAGATGCTTCACTTATTTTAGAAAGAAATTCATCAGACATTGGCAAACTTAATGTAAATGTTTCATTTTCGCTATAGTCTTTTAATTTTCCTTCTATTTGATATGTTTGTGTTCTTGTTTTAGGAATTATATTTAATTCAGTTATTTCTTTATTATTTAATTCTTCAATGAATTCGTCATAAGATAATTCATTTATTGTTGTATTGAAGGTATTAAATATTAGTAAGCAACAAATAATAAATATAAATAAGAATATATATGGAAATAATCCTTTTTTTACTGTTCTGTTATTCATTGTTTTCCTCCTTTTTCACAGTACACTTAAGTATTATATCACAAAATTCATCTTTTTTACTATTAAATTTAGATTTTTTAATATTAGGTATCCAAATTATGTTGTCATTGGCGTCTACTAAGAGTGGATATGTTTCTCTTAGGGCTTTTGGTATTTTATTTTCGATAAATATTTC
>CASEAD010000026.1 GCA_949285775.1 uncultured bacterium | reverse complement strand
TTCCAACGATTTAAGATGTTTAATTGTTCTACTTTACCAACGCGTTCCATCTCCATAAATGATATGGCATCTGGTAAATTCTTTAATCCATCTTCAAATTCTATAGGGATATTAGATAATTTTTGGGTTATACTCATCATATCAATATTATAATTTATTTCATCATAAAATATAGTTTGTTCTTGTTTTTCATAAGAATTTTTTAATATGCCCCCTTTATTATTAACTCCTAGGGATATAAAGTTACTACATTTACTTGGTAATTTACTTAATCTTTCTTCTAAGATAATAATACTAAAACCTAATTCATCATCTGATTCAGTTATATCGTTTACAAAGTCATACCTTTTTACCATATCATAGTTATCTATAATAATAATATAGTGTGGTTTGGGGAAGTTATCTTTATTTCTAGCTTTGGCTTTTCTGCTACTAACTTCAAATGATAAGTATTCGGCTACATTTTTACTTGTTTCTATATTAGTTGCAAAAAATCTAAGGCTTTTATCATTGGTAAAGTTATGATTTAGATATTTTATATAATCAAAATACGATTCATTATTTTTGCTAGTAAATATTACTAATTTTATATCTTCGTAGCTATAGAATGCTAGAAACTGTAATATTATGTTATTTATAAAGTTATGACTTTTATATGAGTTACCCATAATGGCTGTTACTTTATTTTCTTTGAATGAATATCCTATAGGAACATTTTCTATATATTTATATTCTTCTACCATAGCGTCAGCTTGTTTTCTTAATTCATCTTCTTCAATGGTAAAGCCTTCTTCTGGATAATTTACTTTGGCATCTAATAATTCGTTACCTACGCCAATTCTTACTATTAGAAAGTCATCTTGATCTACTCTTTTATTCCAAAAATTAAATCCTTTTCTATTTATTATATTTAAGCATTCTTCAGTTGTAATTAGATTTTCTATTAATATTTCTCTTTGTAGTTTTGTTTCTATTGCTAGTTCCTGTTTCTTTTCTTGTAAGTATTCGCCATATTTTTTTATTAATTCTTCTCTTTTTTTCTTTTTCATTTTTTTATTATATAATCTGGTTAGGGTTGGCCATAATAACATAGATAGTAGCATGGCTCCTGAGGTTACTAGTGATGGCCATGAATCTTTTAGAGTTGTTTCTTTGGCTCCTATTCTACTCATGGTGTTAATTAAGTTTACAGTGGCCATTGTGCCCATTGTAAGCATTGGTCCAATTGTTAGAATTAAAGGTAGTTCTTGGTTATCATTTGATTTAGGTGGTGGTGATAGTTTTATTTCTTTGGTTTCTATTATTCTTCTTATTCTTGGAGACTTGGAAAAATAATCATCTTTAGTGTATAAATCTATATCTTTTACTTCTATATTTTGTGGTCTATCTGGAGTTGGGTATTGATATTTGTAGATATTACTATTTACTTCATTTATAACAACTTTGTTATTTGGATTATTTATTAATAATAATTTTGGTAAAATCATTATCTTTAAGGCGTAAATATTTATTTGATCACCATTATTAATTATATATTGAGTATTGGTTAAGGCTTTGTTGTTTACATAAACAACAAAGTTATTAGATATATCTAATAATAATTTTCCATTTTCTGAATGAATTTTGGCAATAGATCCTTTAAATAGATTGCAATTATATTGAATATTGCAAGTATTATCATTTCCTATTAATAGATTTATATTATTATCATATTGATATGTTTCTATCTTGTTATTTAATAGGCTACTTATATATATTAAATAGTTTTTATCGTTTTTCTTTATTATGTAATAAGAATTAGGTTCTATTATAGTTGAATCTACTTCTATATTACTATTCATTATTTTAGAATCATTGGTGGAATATAATACCCATTGTCCCTTTCTTGCTTCTATATTTATTAATTTAGAATCATCCTCTTCAGAGGGGTCAAAGCTAAAGCTACCTGATACTTCGTTTGGTAATTTAAACATCATTATTCTATCCATTAAATATAAATATATTTTCATCTATGTTCACCCTACTTTTTTATCTAATAGTATTTTATCAAAAATATAAATAAAAATCTATAATATTTTTATTATTTACTAAAAAGAGTCTATAGTAATGTTCTATAGGCTTTTTTTAGTTTTTCT
>CASEAD010000025.1 GCA_949285775.1 uncultured bacterium | reverse complement strand
TCTGTTATTCATAATAAGGGTGATTATTTAGATAGTGATAGTTATTTGAAGGATGACTATGAAGGTATGAGTGAAGAAGATATGGATAAGGTTAATGAGTATATGTTTGATAGGCTTAAGAAAAGTGGTAAGGTAATTGTTAGGAAGAAAAAGTAAAAGATAAATTATTATGAGAATAAGCTTGTAATAATTTTTTTTGTTTTTTTATGAAAAATGGTTGACAAATAGATATGTTTTTAATATAATGTTATTAACAAGTGAAGAGACTTGTATAATTTATTGATAATGTTATTAATAAAATGATAATAACAAATAGGAGGTATAAATATGATAGAGTTATCAAAAGAGGAAGTTATTCAGTTATTAGAGCAATATTATAAAGATAAAGAAGGGAGGGAGGTTAAGGTTTATATTCAACCTAAACTTACATATGATCTTTATGGTAATAAGGTAGGTGAGACTGATATATATATTATTGAAGAGATTAATTTAGGTGGATTAAAGAAAGAATTAAAAGAAACTATTAGTAGAGATACTGTAAAAGATATTTTAAATTCTTTGTTAATGAATGAGGAATATTATGTTAATGGTTTATCATATCTAGAAGGATATCGTGGAGAGGCATATTTTAATGGTATAACTTTATATGTATGTAAGAAGAGAAGAAATTCTATGTTAAGAGAACGTAGTATTTAATTTTATGTAATGTTATTAATAAATTGATAAAAAGAAAGGTGAATAAATATGAGAAAGAAAGATATTAGAGATTATAAGGATATAAAGAGGGTATTGATAGTGGTAGATATGGTTAATGGTTTTTGTAAGGAAGGGGTGATGGCAGATAATAAGGCTATGGATGTGGTTGGTTTACAGAAGGTATTGATAGGAGTTTATCTTAATAGTGATGATGGAGTAGTAGTTTTTGTGAAAGAAGCTCATAGTGAGAATGCGGTAGAGTTTAAGGATTTTCCTCGTCATTGTGTTGAGGGAGAAAGAGAGAGTATGATTATAGATGAGTTAGATTGTTATGTTAAGGATAGTTTTGTTATTGGTAAGAATTGTACTAGTTTTATGGTTGTTTCTGAGTTTAAGGAATTTATTGATAAGATGAGTAATTTGGAGTCTGTAATGGGATGTGGGGTATGTATTGATATATGTGTTCCTAATGGTATTATTCCTCTTAAGAATTATTTTAATCAGAATAATAGGGATGTAGATGTGGTTGTTAATATGGATGCTAGTGAGACTTATGATAGTGTTACTCATAATAGAGATGAGTATAGGGGGATTATTAGTAAGATACTTAGGTTAAATGGTATAGGGGTTATTAATAATAGAGATAAGGTTAGTGAGTATGAAAGTGGGGTTATTGCTAGTTATGGTGAGTTATTTAGTTATTATAAGAATTTAGGTTATTTTATAGAGAAGTGTAGTGGTAAGTGGTTTATATATATGGATAGTGATTATAAGTGTATGGATAATATTGATATGGTGGTTGATTATTTGATAAAGGGGTTAAGTAATAATATAAGGAGAGTTAGATAGTTATGAAAGATAATTATGGTATGATGATGGATTTTTATGAGCTTACGATGAATAATGGTATGTTTGAGGAAGGTATTGTTGATGATTATGTTACTTTTGATATATTTTTTAGAAGATATCCTTTTGGTGGGGGATATGCAATTATGGGGGGTGTTGATAATATAATTGATTATATTAAGAATTTGAGGTTTAGTGATAGTGATATTGAATATCTTAGAGATAATTTTAATCTTAATGATAGGTATTTGGAATATTTAAGAAATTATAAGTTTAATGGGGATGTGTATGCTATTCCAGATGGGACTCCTATTTTTGCTGGGGAGCCTGTTATAACGGTTAGGGCACCTTTTATAGTGGCTACTATATTAGAGACTACTTTACTTAGTGAGTTTAATCATGGTACTTTAGTTAGTACTAGTGCTAAGAGGATTGTTAATGCTAGTGATGGTCGTGGAGTTATGGAGTTTGGTTCTAGGAGAGCTCGTGGTAAGGAGAGTGCTGTAGAGGTTGCTAAGTATGCTTATGTAGCGGGATGTGTAGGGACTTCTAATACTTTGGCTGGTAAGTTATATGGTATTCCGGTTATGGGGACAATGGCGCATAGTAGTATTCAGTATTTTGATGATGAATATAAGGCTTTTATGGTATATGCTAAGGCTAATCCTGATAATTGTGTGTTTTTAGTTGATACTTATGATGTTTTAAATAGTGGTATTCCTAATGCAATTAGGGTTGCTCGTGATTATTTGATACCTAATGGGTATAAGTTTAAGGGGATTCGTATTGATAGTGGTGATTTGGCTTATTTATCTAAAGAGGCTAGGAGGATGTTAGATGAGGCTGGTTTTAGTGATACTAAGATATGTTTATCTAATGGACTTGATGAGAAAACTATTTCTTCTTTACTTAATCAAGGTGTTTGTTGTGATTCTCTTGGTGTTGGTGATAATATAGCGGCATCTAAGGAGAGAGTTGATGGGGTATATAAGTTAGTAGCGGTTAATGGTGTGCCTAGGATTAAGGTTAGTGAAGATGTTGGTAAGATAATTAATCCTGGGGATAAAAGGGTTTATAGGTTTTATGATAAGGATACTGGTTATGCTTTAGGGGATGTAGTAGCGCTTTCTTCTGAGGTAATATCTAAGGATAGATATGTTTTGATTAATCCTAGAGATCCTTGGAAGAGGAAAGAGATTAATAATTATAGGGTTAGAGAGTTACAAGAGGCTATATTTATTAATGGTGAGTATGTTTATAGAGAACCTAATATTCATGAGAGAAGAGAGTATTGTGCTAGAGAGTTTGAGACTATATATCCTGAGGTTAAGAGGTTAGAGAATCCGCATTCATATTATGTTGATTTGAGTGAAGAGTTACTTAATTTAAAGAATGATATGATTATGGAGAAGACTAAGGCTAAGAGAAGGGTTAGGATAAGATAATGAAGGGAGATATGGATAAGATAAGAGAGCTAATTAGAAAGTATGAAATAGTTAATTTTAAGGAAGATTTTGTATATGAGGGTAAGTTTCTTAAGGTTAAGAAGGGGATTTATGAGTTTAGGGATGGTAATGTTATAGAAAGAGAGATTTCTGTTAAGAAGGGGGAGGTAGCGGTTGTTGTTTTAGCGGTTACGAAAGATGGTAAGGTGGTATTAGTAGTGGAGCCTAGGGTTGCTACTAAGGAAAGAGTTGGTGTTGGTTTACCAGCGGGTATTGTAGAAGAGGGGGAAGATGTTATTAAGGCTGGTTTGCGAGAGCTTAGGGAAGAGACTGGTTATGGTAGTGATGAGGCTTATTTAATGGATGGTTATTATCCTAGTGAAGGTGCTAGTGGTGAGTATGTATATGTGGTTTTGGCTTTAGGTTGTGAAAAATTATATAATCAAAAGTTAGATAATGGTGAGTTTGTTAGTTTTGTAGAGGTAGATTATGATAATGTATTTGAATTAATGAAAATGGGTATAATAAAAAATGGTCATAGTAGGATAGCTTTATATGAGACTAAGGATTATGTTAGTGAATATTTGAGGATAGGTAATATTAAGAGGAGGTAATTTATGTTAAATAAATATGGTTATGTTAGGGTTGCTAGTGGGGTACCTAAGTTAGAGGTTAGTGATTGTGAGTATAATAGTATAGAAATTGTTAGGATGATCAAAGAGGCATATGATAAGGGGGTGCAGATAATTAATTTTCCTGAGTTATGTATAACTGGTTATACTTGTGGTGATTTATTTAATAATGATAATTTATTAGATAGTGCTTTAGATGGATTAGAAAGGGTTGTTTTAGGGACTAAGGATTTGGAAATTATTTCGATAGTAGGTATGCCGTTAGAAGTGGATAGTCAGTTATTTAATGTTGGAGTTGTTATATATAAGGGTGGTATTCTTGGTATTGTTCCTAAGGTATCTATTCCTAATTATAGTGAGTTTTATGAGAAGAGATGGTTTAGTGGTGGGAAGAATTTAATTAGTAATAAGATTAAGTTATTTGGTAGAGAGGTTTTAATTGGTAATGATTTGTTATTTAGGAATGTTTTAGATAAGTATAATGTATTTGGTATTGAGATATGTGAAGATTTATGGATTCCTAATGCACCTAGTGTTAGGTTGTGTCAGAATGGTGCTAATGTTATATTTAATTTATCTGCTAGTAATGAGATTGTTGGTAAATATGAATATCGTAGGGATTTGGTAAGGATGGCTTCTGCTAAGAATGTATGTGGGTATGTATATACTTCAGCTGGTTGTAATGAGTCTAGTAGTGACTTAGTATTTTCTGGGCATAGTATTATTAGTGAGAATGGTAATATATTGCTTGAAAATAAGAGGTTTGATTTGGATAGTAATATGATTGTTATGGATATTGATGTTAAGAGGATGGTTAATGATAGGAGGGTGAATAAGAGTTATATTGATAGGGATATGTTAGGTAATTATAGGGTTGTTGATTTTGAACTTATGGATAGGGATATAGATATTATTAGAGAGTATTCTAAGTATCCGTTTGTGCCTTTTAATAATGATAAGAGGGTATCTAGATGTAAGGAGATTATTACTATTCAGGCTATGGGGCTTGCTAAGAGGCTTAAGCATATTAATACGCAAAAGACTGTGATAGGTATATCTGGTGGGTTAGATTCTACGTTAGCATTTTTAGTAATAATGGAAGCATATAAGATATTAGGGATAGATAATAAGAATATTATAGCGATTACGATGCCTGGTTTTGGTACTACTAATAGGACTTATAATAATGCTTGTGAGTTAGTTAGGAGAAGTGGGGCTACTTTAAGAGAGATTGGTATTAAGGATAGTTGTATTCAACATTTTAAGGATATAGGGCATGATATGAATAAGCATGATGTTACTTATGAGAATGTTCAGGCTAGGGAGAGGACACAGATACTTATGGATGTTGCTAATAAGGAAGGTGGTATTGTTATTGGTACTGGTGATTTATCTGAGTTGGTACTTGGTTGGTGTACTTATAATGGGGATCATATGAGTATGTATGCGGTTAATGTGTCTATTCCTAAGACTTTGGTTAGGTATTTAGTAGAGTATGTTGGGGGTATTAATGATAATATTAAAGACATTATTAAGGATATATTAGATACTCCGGTATCTCCTGAGTTACTTCCTCCTAGTAAGAATGATAAGATATTACAAGTTACGGAAGATAATATTGGTCCTTATATGTTGCATGATTATTTTATATATCATTTTTTAAGATGTGGAGAGGATATAGAAAAGATTTATTATTTGGCTAAGAGAACTTTTAAGGATGAATATAGTGATGAGGAGATTAAGAAGTGGTTACTGGTATTTTTAAAGAGATTTTTTAGTCAGCAGTTTAAGAGGAATTGTTTGCCAGATGGACCTAAGGTTGGAAGTATTAGTGTGTCTCCTAGGGGTGATTTGAGGATGCCTAGTGATGGTAGTGTTTGTGAATGGGTTAAGAAATTAGAAAGAAATATTTAGTGGTAGTATTTCTTTTTTTTGTTGGTTTTGGGGTGGAATGTGGGGGTAGTGGTTAAAAAAAGATATTGATTTTTATTTATTAATTTATTATAATCTCAAGTTTGACAGTTGTATAAAGTTAAAAACTCACAAACCCTTTTTTTATAAGGGAATGCGAGTTTTTTTTGATTTTAAAAAATGGCGTACATAATTCTTATTTTATTTCATATCTAAAATTTCTTTAATTTTTTTGTAAGTTATTATCTCCGTATCG
>CASEAD010000024.1 GCA_949285775.1 uncultured bacterium | reverse complement strand
TCTTAAATAATTTTGATTTCCTTGTTCTCCTGAATGTAATTTAACTGCTACCTTACCTGGTAAATTAACTCCTAATACTTCATACATCTTAACTAAACTTTCAGGTGTAATTTCACTTGTAAAATAAACTTTTGCTTTTTCCA
This sequence comes from uncultured bacterium, assembly GCA_949285775.1. Lineage (GTDB taxonomy): Bacteria > Bacillota_I > Bacilli_A > RF39 > UBA660 > RUG11198. Next base: position 3,230 of record CASEAD010000024.1, on the reverse strand, counting down.
TAATCTTTCCTCTCTTTCTTTTAATACCAATCATGTTTTTCATTTCTATCTAATTGATTAATTAGATTCATTTCTCTATCTGATAATTCAAAATGATATATTTCTGTATTTTCTTTAATATGGTTGGGGTTACTAGATCCAGAAATTACTACTACTCCTTTTTGTAAATTCCACCTTAGTATTACTTGAGCAGAACTTACATTATGATTATCAGCTATTTCAGTAATTACTTCGTTATTTAATAATTCACTAGTATATCCTCTTCCACCAAATGGATACCATCCTTCTACAACAATACCTGGACTTTGTATGTATGGAATTACATCGTTCTCTTGGTAATAGGGGTGAATCTCATTTTGTACGACAGCAGGAATAATATCAATCTGTGGTAGAAATTCTTCTAATTCTTCTATATACCAATTAGATAGCCCAATAGATCTTATTTTGCCTAACTCTACATATTTTTCCATCGCTTTATATGCTTTAATATCGTTAGTACCAGGATGATGCAGTAATAATAAATCAATATATTCTACACCTAATTTATCTAAAGCCATATCAATAGCGCTTTCTGGATTATTATATTGATTAGGATATAACTTAGTTGTAATAAATATCTCTTCTCTTGGAATGCCAGAATCTTTTATGGCTCTACCTATTTCTTCTTCATTATTATACATATAAGCAGTATCTATTAATCTAACCCCACTCTCTAGGGCACTTATTATAGAGTTATAGCAAACTTCTCCTGTTAAACTATAGGTACCAATACCATTTATAGGCATTTCATACCCACTATTTAATTTTACTACTCTTTTTTCAAAATTAAAACTATTATTATGTTCTTGTTGTTGTAATCTATTAATAATATCACTATTCACTTTTTTATCATCACTCTCCTTAAATATAATATATACTAATACAAGATATAACTATTACTACTAAAACTATTAAAATTATTATTATCTTTTTAAAAATTATTATTACCTCCTATAATTACTTTGACAAAATAAATTCTTTTTGATAATATTATTTTACTACCTAAACATTACTTTAGGTCAAGAGATAAATTATAATTTATTAAAATTTGGAGGTTATTATGCAATATACAATTGGAGAAGTAGCTGAAATGTTTAATATTTCTATTTCTACATTAAGATTTTATGATAAGGAAGGTCTTTTACTTAATTTAGAAAGGGATAGTTCTGGTATTAGGAAATTTAATGATAGTAATTTAGAGTCTTTAAGGGTTATTAAATGTTTAAAAATGTCTGGTATGGAAATAAAAGAAATAAAAAAATTTATGAAATGGTGTTCTTTAGGAGATAGTACAATTTTAAAAAGAAGGGATATGTTTATTAAACAAAAAGAAAATATAGAAAATAAAATTAAAGAATTAGAGAGTTCTTTGGATATGATTAAATATAAGTGTTGGTATTATAATGAGGCTCTTATTGATGGTAATGAGGATAGAGTTAGAAATATTTCTTTAGATAATATGCCTGATGATATTAAGAATTATTATGAGAATGCTCATAAATAATTATTTAATTAAGAACTTTTATTTTATTAGATGATATTTCTTTATTGATAATCCATTTTATATCTTCTATAGCTTTATCTATATTAAATCTTCCATTGCCAACAGGATAATAGACAGAATAAAATTTATACTTAGTTCCTTCTATTTCTTTTATAAATGATTGTTTTCTAACAAGAGATACTGATATTTTTTTATCTAGTACAATAGAGCTTACTTGATTGCCAAATAATATAATTACTTTAGGTTTTATAATATTAATTTCTTTATATAAAAGATGTAGGTATTCTTTATATACTGAATTAGGTATAACTCTAGCATCTATTTGAGTGCATTTACCTAGATTAGTTATAAAATATTTATGTTTTTTAACATTATCATATACTTCTTTAGCAAATTCTATAGTCCATTCGTTGGCTTTAAGTTTTTTTATTTTATCATATGTATTTTTATCTAGTAAATCTAGGGCTACAAATAAATCCCATATATTTTTAGTTCCTATCCAAGGTGATTTTAATCCTTTCCAGTCTTTAGATGAAGCAATATTTCTTCCAGTTGGATTCATAAATACGAAACATATATCTGGTTTATTAGTACATCCCCCATTATAAATAGAATCTAGTTCTTTAGCGCCATACTTCTTTTGCAGTTTATCATATTCTATATTTAAATCTTTAAGTGTCATAATATCACCTACTGTTTAAATAGTATCATATATATAAATATATTTCAATATTTTTTTTCAAAACTCTTGACTGGGTGTTACACACGATGTTTATAATTCAATTATACCAATAGAAATTGGTATAAAGAAGGAGAGGTATATGAATAAGAAAACGATAATAGGAATTATGGGGGTATGTGTTGTAATTGTTGTTATTGGTGTTATGTATTTTATGTCGTCTAGTGATGAGGATTTAAATAATCAAATACCTAATATTATTGATGGAAATACTGAATCACTTGTAGTATATTTTTCAGTACCTGAGACTGATAATCCTAATAATATGACACAAGATGAAGAAAATTCAACTGTTGTTGTTGATGGAGAAGTTTTAGGTAACACGCAATATGTAGCATCTTTAATTAGTGAAAGAACTAATAGTGATTTATTTAGGCTAGAACCTGTTGATACTTATCCTACTAACCATGAAGAATTATTAGAACGTGCTATGGAAGAGATGACTAATGGTGTAAGGCATACTCTTAAAGAAGAGATTGATATATCTTCTTATGATATTATTTTTATAGGGTATCCTATTTGGAATGCGGATCTTCCACCAATTATTAATACTTTTCTAGAAACTAATGATTTTACTGGTAAGACTGTTATTCCTTTTTGTACACATGGTGGGTCAGGATTAGCGGGAACACCTAGAACTATAGAAAATAAGTTAAGTAGTGCAACTGTTATTACAAATGGGTTTTCTTTATCTAGAACAAATATGGAATCTGCACCAGAAGAAGTTGATTTATGGCTTTCAAAAATAGGATTTTAATATATGAACTAACTTTATTAATAATATTATTATAATAAAACAACCAATAATTAAGTTTTTATCGGTTGTTTATTTTTTATTATTATCAATATAAGTATAATATTTTATTACTGGCTCTTTTTACTAAAAATATCTAAACTAGTTAACCATTCTTCTATCATAGTTTTTCCGCTTTCAGATGAAGCACTGTT
>CASEAD010000023.1 GCA_949285775.1 uncultured bacterium | reverse complement strand
TACATCAAATTATATAACTTATACAGTCTCAACCGGTGATACCCTATATTCCATCGCTAAAAAATATAACACCACCGTAGACACTCTTAAAACCCTAAACAATCTATCAACCAACTTACTAAGTATAGGCCAAACATTAAAAATACCAACTTAATAAAAAAAAACAACTCCCATTGTTTTTTTACTACTTATATAACTCTTTTTTTATTAAATTAATATTGTTAGTCACAATAGATAAATAATCATCATTAGTATTAGTAATACCTCCATCTATACTATGCATTGTATTAATAGTAACTAACTCAATATCAGCATCTTCTATTAATCCCATAACAGTATCATTAGACTCACTATCCCCAGAATAAATATATTTAATTTGTTCATCACTAATCAATTTCCTGACCTCATTAACCTTATTTTCACTCAAATTCTCATTATCCTCTAAAGATATAACTTCTAACCCATATTTTTCTAAAAACATAAATAAATCATTATCAACAACAATAGTCTTATAAGTAGCATCATCAATTGCCTCAGTTAAATCAGAATCTAACCTTGATATATTATACTCAAGCTCCACATATTTATCTTCAATACCAGTCCCCTCATTATTTGAAATCAAATATGGATTAGTAATATATTCAGTCAACCCATTCTTAATATTTTCTGCCATCATCAAATAATTATAAGGATTTAACCATAATTCCTCAACAGAATAATCATAACTCATCCCAAGAGCACTATCAATAACCTTTAAATCAGAATTTAAATTAATCATACTAACCGCATAATCTCTATCCTTATCCAAACTATTAAAAACAAACAAATCACTATTACTATATTCTTCTAACTTCCGATCAGATAATTCATACTCATTAATATCCACACCTACTGGATATATACTATATATCTTAGCGTTATCCCCATATAAATAATTAAGTAAATAACTAAGAGGATAAGTAGAAGTATAAATATTAATATTTTCCATACTATCTTCTCCAATAGAACAACCACTAAAAAGTAATAACATTACTAATAAAACATATATCTTTTTCATATACCTATCTCCCATCTACGATAATATAATTTTACATTATTTTTAAGTATTTGTAAATAACAAAATTATCCCAAATTATAAATCCCTTAACCATACAATTTTTAGGCAAATTTAGACATATCTCTTGCCAAATATAAAATTTAATGATAAAATATACATTGTATTTAATTAATGGCCTGTTGGTGAAGTGGCTTAACACATAACCCTCTCAAGGTTACATACACGGGTCCGAATCCCGTACAGGTCACCATAATGAAACAATAAGATTAATCCCTAGGGGTTGATTTTTTAATTATAGAAAAGGAGTTTTATAATGAAAGTAGCATTATATTCATTAGGTTGCAAAGTAAATATATACGAAAGTGAATACGTAACCAATTTATTAAAAGAAAATAATTATAAAATAGTAGATTTTAACTCCAATCAAGCAGATATCTATATAATTAATACCTGTACAGTTACTAATGAAAGTGATAGAAAAAGTAGAAAAATCATAAATCAAGCTAAGAAAAAGAATAGCAATGCCATAATAATTGTAATGGGCTGTTATTCACAATTAAATTCAACTAATATAGATGCTGATATAGTAATAGGAAATAAAGATAAGTCAAAAATAGTAAATATCATTAATGAATACTTACAAAATAAAAATAAAATAAATAGAATATATAATTTATCTAAAGAAAAGTTTGAAGATATGGAAATAAACAACTTCGATAACCACACTAGAGCTTTTGTAAAAATACAAGACGGTTGTAATGCTTACTGCTCATATTGTATAATTCCCTATGCTAGAGGCAGTATTAGAAGCAAAAAAGAAGATACTGTCATTGAAGAAATAACTAAATTAGTAAATAATGGCTACAAAGAAATAGTCTTAACCGGAATACATACTGGTAAATATGGCTTAGATATTGATAGCAGTTTAGAAAAACTCTTAAAAAGAATATTAACTATAAAAGGATTATATAGGTTAAGATTATCATCTATAGAAATAAACGAAATAACAGATGAAATATTAGATTTAATGAAAAATAATCATATTATTGCTAATCACCTCCATATCCCATTACAATCAGGAAGCAATAAAATATTAAAATTAATGAATAGAAAATATACCAAAGAATTCTTTATAAATAGAATTAACACCATCAGAAAAATAAGAAAAAATATATCTATTACTACAGACTTAATAGTAGGATTTCCTGGAGAAACAGAAGAAGACTTCACAGAAACACTAGATACCTTAAACAAAATAAAATTTACCCATATTCATACTTTCCCATATTCACCACGAAAGAACACCAAAGCTTCTACTATGCCTAATCAAGTAAATGGCCTAATAAAAAAAGAAAGAGTAAGAAAAGTACTAGAATTATCTAATAAATATGAAGAAGAGTACTATAAAAGTAATATTGAAAATATCTATGAAGGAGTAACAGAAGTAAGAAAAAATCATAAAATAGTAGTCCATACCTCTAATTATATACCCGTAATTATAAATGAGAATGTAGAAAATAATAAAATAGTAAAAGTTAAAATAACTAAAGTAATAGGTTTAGAAGTATATGGTAAACTAATATAATAACTTTAAGATTAACTTTAAACTTGTTAATACATTGTAACTTCCCTTGAATACAAATATTAATAATGCTATAATTATCACATAAGTAGAGGAGGAATATTATGATATTAGTCGTAATGGCTGCCGGAATGGGATCAAGATTTGGTGGAATAAAACAATTAACTCCAGTAGGACCATCAGGAGAATTTCTAATCGACTATTCAGTATATGACGCAATAAAAGCTGGAGTAAACAAAGTAGTATTTGTAATTAAAGAAGAACATTTAAATATGTTTAGAGAGACTATCGGAAAAAGAATTGAATCTAAAATAAAAGTAGAGTATGCATTTCAAAAACAAGAAAATATACCAGAATGTTTTACTGTTCCAAAGAATAGAATTAAACCCTGGGGAACAGGGCAAGCCTTATTAAGTGCTAAAGAATATGTAGACGAAAACTTTATAATTATCAATGCCGATGATTTTTATGGAAGAGATGCCTTTAAATGTTTAGCAGATTACCTAAAAAAATCTAAAAAAGATAACGAATATGCCATGGTTTCATATATTTTAAAAAATACTTTAAGTAAACACGGAACCGTATCAAGAGGAATATGTATCAGTGAAAATAATGAGTTAAAAAGTATCACTGAAAGAACTAAAATAGGATATCTAGATAATAAATTAGTTTATTTTGAAGATAACAATCATTACGAAATAGATGAAAACTCTCTAGTATCAGTAAATTTATTTGGACTAACCCCAAAGATATTTAAAGATGCCGAAAAATATTTTATCGATTTTCTAACTAACCTAACTAACCCCGAAAAAGATGAATTCTTACTACCAAAAATTGTCCAACAATCTATAGATGATAACCTTGCTACCGTAAAAGTATTAAATACAACCTCTACATTTGGTGGTATGACCTACAAAGAAGACTTAGAAGGACTAAAAAACATATCCAAGAGTTAGTAAAAGAAGGAATATATCCTTCAAACTTATGGGAGGAATAAAATATGAAAAACAAAAAATTCTTTACAATTACAAGTATTATAATGATAATAGCAATATGCATTGGCTTTACTATAAAATCATTTCAAAACGATACCTTTTACACAATTAAAGTAGGAGAAAGCATTTTAGAAAATGGTATCGATATGATAGATCATTTCTCTTATCATAACTTACCATACACATATCCACACTGGCTATACGATGTAGGTATATATAAAATATATGATTTATTTGGCTTTGAAGGATTATATATTAACACTATTATTACCTTTATAGCGCTAGGAATATTACTATTCTTTGTAAATATTAAACTAAATAAAAGTTATTTTGTATCGCTATTCTTTAGTGTTTTAGGAACCATAATGGTCGCTAACTTTATAACTGCAAGAGCTCAATTAATAAGTTATATCTTATTTCTTTTAGAAATATATTTCATTGAAAGATTACTCACCAGCAGTAAAAAAAGATATGGAATATATATGCTACTAATATGCTTACTAATTGCTAATTTACACGCTGCAGTATGGCCTCTATATTTTATACTAATGATGCCATATATATTAGAATTTATCGTTGCTAAAATTAAAAAGAAAACCAAAATAAAGTCTAACTCTAAAATACTAAATAACAAATTAGTAGTAGAAGAGAATAATAACGTAAAATTCTTACTAATTATATTCGCCATAAGTCTTTTCATTGGATTACTTACCCCTATAGGAGATACTCCATATACATACTTTATTAAAATACTACAAGGCGATACCCAAGAATATATCCAAGAACATAAACCATTAGTCTTAATAGAAAACTATTTCGTAATAGGATACCTAGTATTCTTACTAGTACCACTAATATTTACTAAAGTAAAAATAAAATTAACAGATCTTGCTATGATAGGAGGCCTATTATTAATGTCCTTCATATCCCTAAGACACGTAGCATTATTAGCAGTAATAGGAATATTCTACTTAGTAAGACTAATATGTAATATAGGAAAAATAAATTCTAAAGAACCACTTGATTTAGATGTCCCAATACTAGGAAGTATCGTTCTCTTAGCGACCATTATAATAATATCAATACTAGTCTATAACATTAATTCTCAAAAAGATTATATTGACACATCCGTATACCCAGTTGATTTAGTTGATTATATCTATGAAGAATTAGATGTTGATAATATTAAATTATATAATGAATATGATTTTGGTAGTTACCTAATATATAGAGATTTACCAGTATTCATAGATTCTAGAAGTGATTTATATACCAAACCATTCAATGGTAAAACAGATATCTTTGATGAGTGTATGAACATTACTACTAACTATGGTAGAATATTCCAAAAATATGATATAACCCATATACTTATCTATAAAAATACATATCTAAATCAAATATTAACCGCATCCCCTAACTATAAATTAATAAAAAAAGATGACTATTTTGCCTTATTTGAATATCTTGGTAATACAGAAGAAGATATAGAAGAAGAGGAATAACTATTCCTTTTTTCTATTGTACATAGTATAATGAATATATAGTAGGTGAGTATATGGAGAAGACATTAACTATAAATGAAATGAAGACAATAGCACACGAAATATATAAAGAAGAAGAGGAAAAACTTAGGTACAAAGATAACAAAATATTTCCTATAACATTTATAGAGTATTTTAAAGAATATATACCTAACAATTTTAAACTAACCAAAATATTACCAATGTCTATATTACCAATAATTTCAGGCGGTTTTAATGACCTTAAAGGTAATAATATTATTTTTCTTAACCATATTAAAAGAATAAAAAAAGATTGCAATAAAGTATTTAGATTAGCCCAAGTATGCTACCACGAATTAAGGCATAGTGAACAATCAACATGGGATGCATATAGTTATCAAGGCTTTTTAAGAGACATCGACCAATATAGAAAAAAAGATACTTTTGACTATTATAATGACCACGATCAATATTCTTTTGAAATAGGAGCTAACTTATATGGAGTAATAAAAGCAAAAGAATATATGCAAAAACATTATCCAGAATTATATATGGAACAAAAAGAAGACATAGAAAGATTGCTAAAACTATATCAATTTGACTACATGACATATGATGCCTCTTATTCATTTGATATTACTTTACAAATAATAAGATTATTAGAAAAGAATAAAAAACCAAGTGATATATCACCAGTTCTAGAAATATTTCTAAATAATGATTTTACTTTCAAGAAAATGAGTGAATTTAATCACAATATAAATTATAGAAATTTAGATAAAAGAATTATATATGCAGTATTATCAAGCAAAGCTTTTTTAAGCCAAGTTAATATGGAAGAATTATCTGAAGAAGAATTAAAATTACTAAATGAATCTTTACAATATACTAATAACATTTATAAAAGACAAAGTGTATTAATAGAAGATGCTTCAAGAGAAAAGATAATCAGCTATAAAGAATTATTAAAAAAAGAAAAATCCCTATTAAATAAAATAGTACTTTTTGAAAAAACTTATCTACCAAAATTATCAGATATTATAAATAAAATAAAAAGAAAGAGCCATAAAGAACACTTAAGCAGTTTAGATAAGTACATAGAAAAAAGTTCTAAATTAATAAAGAAAAAAAGTAAAGGATTTTTCTCTATAGCTATATTATATATAATTAGTATCATATTAAGCATAATCACTATAATATATTTATTAGGTAATTATCGATAATTATTAATATTATTCAAATATATTAGAATTATATTTATTATTAGTACTCAGTAACTATATAAAGAATGGTAAGATAAGTAAATTAGAACAAGAATGCCTAATTTAGGTTTTTTTCTTTTTTTAGATATATACAATAGTTATTCATAATTTACCTCCCATTTAAGGGATATAAATTGTGTAGTCTACGTGTAGTCTGTGCATATTAATTTACACCAATTATTAACTATATGTATCATTTTTTCTATAAATATAACTTTTATAAAAAATAAAAACAAAGCCTTATTCTATAAGACTTTGCGGTATGTCATAATGGTCGGGAAGACAGGATTT
>CASEAD010000022.1 GCA_949285775.1 uncultured bacterium | reverse complement strand
TCTTTTTTGTTTATAAGTATTGATTTAAAATTAATTAAGTAGTAATATTTTATTATGAATGGAAGTGGTTAGGGATGGATGAAAAGCAGAGGAGTATTACTATTAATGATGTTATTAATAAGTTTAAGTTATATGATGATGATATTGATCATATTGATTTGATTAATAGGGCTTATGATTATGCTTTTAAGAAACATTTTGGGCAGAAGAGGATAAGTGGGGATGATTATATTACTCATCCTTTGAATGTGGCGATGATATTAACGGATATTAATGCTGATTGTTATTGTATGGCGGCGGCATTACTTCATGATACGATAGAGGATTCTGATAGTACTAAGGAAGAGATTGCAGAGTTATTTGGAGATGAGATTGCTAATTTAGTAGATGGTGTTACTAAGATTAATAGATTACATTTTTCTAGTAGTTCAGAGCAGATGGTTGCTAATCAGAGGAAGATATTGGTTGGTTTATCAGAAGATGTTAGGGTTATTATTATTAAGTTAGCGGATAGGCTTCATAATATGAGGACTTTATATGTTATGACAGAAGAGAGGCAGAAGAAGAAGGCTAGGGAGACGTTAGAGATTCTTACTCCGGTAGCGCATAGACTTGGTATTAATAAGTTAAAGAGTGAGTTAGAAGATTTATCGCTTAGATATTTAAAACCTGATGCTTATTTTGATATTGTAGAGAGGCTTAATACGAAGAAGACTGAGATGGATGAAGATGTTGGGAAGATGCTTAATGAGGTTTCTACTCTTTTAAATGAACATAATATTAATCATGAAATAAAGGGTAGGAGTAAGAGTATTTATAGTATTTATAATAAGATGAGTAAGGGGAAGAAATTTAATGATATATATGATATTCTTGCTCTTCGTGTGTTGGTGGAGACTGAACAGGAATGTTATTTGGTTTTGGGGTTAATTCATTCTAAATATAAGCCTGTTCCACATAGATTTAAAGATTATATTGCAATGCCTAAGACTAATTTGTATCAGTCTTTACATACGACAGTGTTTGGAGTTGATGGTAAGTTATTTGAGATACAGATTAGGACTTATGAGATGAATAGGGTTGCTGAGTATGGTATTGCTTCGCATTGGTCTTATAAGGAGCATGGTAGTGGTGTTCGGGCTAGTAAGGATAGTATGGAGCAGAAGTTACAAATATTTAGGAGTATTATTGAGCTTAATGAGGATAGTAATACACCTGAGGAGTTTATTAATTCTATTAAGCAAGATGTTTTGACTAATGAATCTATATTTGTATATACTCCTAAGGGAGATGTTATTGAGCTTCCTGTTGGGGCTACGCCGGTTGATTTTGCTTATAAGGTTCATACAGAGGTAGGGAACGCTATAGTTGGGGCGATTGTTAATGACAATATAGTTCCTTTGGATTATCAGCTTAAGACTGGGGATATAATTAAGGTTAATACTAGTAAAGTTAGCAGGGGGCCTAATAAGGATTGGCTTAATTTTGTTAAGACTAGTCAGGCGAGGAATAAGATAAGGTCTTATTTTAGTAAGTTAGAGAAAGATGATAGTTTGTCTCGTGGGCAGGAGTTACTTGCTAATGAGTTTAGAAAGAATGATATGCCAATTAATGATACTTTAAATAGTAAAGATATGGAAGGGGTATTAGAAGAATTAAAGTTAGATAGTTTGAATGAGTTATATATAGAAATTGGTAAGGGGAAATATACAGCTCAGTCTATTATTAGAATGTTTAATAAGGGTAATGAGGAAGAGGATATTGCTACTAGGATAAATGAGACTCAGTTTAAGCAGGGTAGTGGTAAGAATGATATTTTGGTTGATGGATTTTCAGATATTAAGGTTAATTTGAGTGGTTGTTGTAAGCCCATACCAGGAGATCATATTATTGGTTATATTACTAAGGGATCTGGTATTACTGTTCATAGGAGTAATTGTCGTAATATTATTGATGTTGAAGAGAGACTTATTAATGTTAGATGGGATGAAAATCCTGGTAAGAAATATTTTACTGATTTAATTATTCATACTAATACTTCGGATAATTTACTTGATATTATTACTAAGGCTAGTTTAAATAATATTATTATAGATAGTATTTCTACTATAAATAAGAGTGAATATAAGGTATATAGTTTGACTGTTTTAGTAGAGAATACGGAGAAGTTAAATAAGTTTATTGATTCTTTAGCTAATTTATCTTTTACTTTGAGTGTGGATAGAATGATTAGATAGTAATTAGACTATTATGTATGTAATGGTCTTTTTCTATGTAAAGTTGTGTCAAATATAGTTATTTAGTAGGAATTGTTAAGTATTTGTGATAAAATATTTTTAAGGATAGGGATGATATTGTGGGTAGAAGGAAAAGTAAGTTTAAGTGGTATTTGTTATTAGTTATTGTTTTATTAGTGATGTTTATTGTTTATTATTGTTTTTTCTATTTGAGAGGGTATGTTCCTAAGTTAGAGGTTATGGAGGATAAGGTATCTATTAGTAATTATTATATATATGGTACTAATCTTAGTATGGAGGGGGTACTTGATAATATAGATACTAATTATGATGATATTGATTTAGTTTTATATAATGGGGATTTTTATGAGAATGATGTTGATATTATTAAGGGGGATAGGGATATTAAGTTTAGTTTTGGTGATGAGATTAATAAGGGGTTAAGTTTAGAGAATATTGATAATGGGGTGTATTATTTATTTATAAGAGTTTGTTATAATGATGAAGAGGGGAATTGTAATTATAATTATTATGTGTTAGATAATGAGACGGGTTATGATGAGAATGTTTATTATACTGTAAGTAATACTAATAAGAAGATTGTTATTAATTCATCTAATGATTATGGTACTATGATGTTTGAGGTATCGGATAATAATAATGAAGATATTTATGATATAGTGATAGATCCTGGGCATGGGGGGATTGATTCTGGTACAGTTAGTAGTGATGGTGTTTATGTTGAGAAGGATCTTACGATGAAGATGTCTAGGATTATATATGATAGGCTTACTGATAGAGGGTTAAAGGTTAGGTTGACAAGGGAAGAGGATAGTTTAGATGATGATGAGTATTTTGAGGAATATAATGTAAGTGGGGTTGATTATGTTGGTAGGGCTGTTATTCCGAGAGATGTTGGTGCTAAGTATGTATTTTCTATTCATTTAAATGGTTTAGATGGTGTTAGTAGTACAAGAGGGTTAGAGATTTATACTGCTAGGGGTATTAATTATGATTTTGTAGAGGGGTTGGTTAATGATATTTTGGATAAGACAGATATGGTTACTTCTTCTAAGGAAACATATAAAGTTAGTGATGGAGTTTATACTCATAATTTTACTGATAGTGAGGTTATGAATGCTTTGGCAGGATATGATAATCGTGATTATGAAAGATATGATGTTTCTACTAATTCTAATTATTTATATATGATAAGAGAGACTGGTGGTATTGTTACGGGAGCATATATAGATGATAGGAATGAAGAAGTTGGTAGTAATCCTTATTATGATAGTAATATTGGGGTTGAGGCTTATTTATTGGAACTTGGTTATTTATCTAATAGTAGGGATTTAGATTATATTGTTAATAACATGGAAGAGTATGGTAATGTTATTGCTGATTATATTGCTGATTATATTTTGAGTTAATTAAAAAAACTAATACTTTGGTGGGTATTAGTTTTACTTTTTGTGTGGTTTGGCTTTGTTTTCTTCTAAGTATTTATTAATTTCATTGGTAATTGCATAAGCATATTCTGTGTCTATGTTATGGATAGATATGATATTTTGGAAATTTACTAGATAAAAATTAGATATATTTTGGTTAGTTTGGTTTGGTGTTATTTTTATGTCTGGTGGTGTATTATTTTTTACTTGATAGGCAAGTAATGGTTCTAAGAAGGTTCTTAGGAAGTCTTCGTTATATGGAAAAGTTCTTGCTTGTATAGTTTGTCTATTATTTATATTATATGCACAATAATAACAAATGTTATTTTTAATAGTTAATTCAATTAAAAACTTATTATTATAATTTTCTAACATTTGCAATGTATATTCTAAGTATTCTGATATTGGAATATTTGATTTAGAATCTAGGTCTTTTAGATCGTGGTTTATTTTCCAAACTTCCAAATCTTTTTTTTGAACTTCCGATTGTGTTTCTAAATCTCCTTCTAATTTCATTTTTTCTTTTTTAGCTTCTGTTCTTTCTAGTAATTTTTTATATAGTATTTCGTTTTTTGCATTTCTTTCTATTACAGAGGGTGTTAATATTTCACCTCTTGGAGATATTTTATATCTTTTTCCAGTAGTATTTCCAACTAGATAATCTCCTTCGATATGTCCTTTTTCATACAATTCATCATCTGGTACATAGTTTGGGATAAAAGCTTTTCTTGTCTCATCCCAAGTAAATGTTTCACCAGTATAATCACTTATAAATGTTTTAGGTGTTTGTTCATCTTTTGCTAGTTTGCTTATTAGTTTATATAGAAGTGGATTATTAGTAGTTGATAATCTATTTAATAGATTATCTAATATAGTGGGTGGAGTTAGTTGTGGGGAAAGTGTACCTCCGCAGTCACTGTCTTTAGCGTTTATTAAACTCCCTTCCTTGGTTAATATAAAATACCTTTTTGTCATTGGATTATATAATATAGATTTATTTACATAATATAAATTGTTTCCTGTTAATGGGCATTTATATTCACTTAATTTCATTGTTATCCTCCTTATGTTATAAGTATAGCATAAATAGTTGGATATGTGTATAAAATGTTTTTAGTATTTGGTATATTCTTTATATTTCTACATATTTTTTAGTAGGTGATGTTATGATAGGTTTGATGAAGAGAATGTTTGTAGTTTTTATGTGTTTAGTTTGTATTGTTCCTATTGGTTATTGTGAAGAAGCAATGGATCAAGATAAAGAAAATGTTACTAATAATCAGGAAAATAGTATTAGTGATGATGATAGTAATGTTGATAGTAATAATACTGATAGTGAGGATGAAGAGGGATTAAATTTAGCAGAGCAAGCTAAGAGTGCTATTATGATAGAGGCTTCTACGGGAAAGATTATTTATGAGAAGAATGCTAATGAGAGTATGCCTATGGCTTCGATGACAAAGATGATGACTTTATTATTAATAATGGAGAATATTGAGAGTGGGAATTTAACTTGGGATGAGGAGATTACTACTTCTGAGTATGCTGCTAGTATGGGAGGATCACAGATTTTTTTACAAGTAGGAGAGGTAATGACGGTTGAAGATTTGGTTAAGGGTATATGTATTGGTAGTGGTAATGATGCTGCAGTTGCGATGGCAGAGAGAATTGGCGGAAATGAGGAAGGCTTTGTTAAGATGATGAATGATAAGGTAAGTGAATTGGGTCTTAAGGATACGCATTTTGTTAATTCTTGTGGTTTGGATGATGATGATCATTATTCTAGTGCTTATGATATGGCGATGATTGCTAAGGAATTAGTTAAGTATGAAAAAATACTAGAGTATACTGGTACTTATGAAGATTATTTAAGAAAAGATAGTGATAGTCCGTTTTGGTTGGTTAATACTAATAAATTAGTAAGATATTATAGTGGGGTAGATGGGCTTAAGACTGGTTATACTAGTACAGCGGGTTATTGTATTACTACTACTGCTATTAGAGATAATATGAGGCTTATAACAGTAGTAATGGGTGAACCTAGTTCTTCTATTAGGAGTAGTGAGACAACTGCTATGTTAGATTATGGTTTTAATACTTATAAGATTGATAATATATTGACTGTGGATACTATTTTATCTAAAGAAAATGTTATTTTAGGTAGTGAGTTAGAGGTAGAAGTAGTACCAAAAGAAGATGTTAATATTTTGAATAATAGGGTAGGTACTAAGAGAAATGTTAGTTATGAAGTAGAGTTAGATGCTATTAAGGCTCCTGTTAAGGTAGGAGATGTTGTAGGAAAGATTAATGTAATAGAGGATGGAAACATTATTATGAGTATAGACGCTACTGTTAATAAGGATATAGATAAAGCTAATATATTTACTGTTTATTTGAGAGATTTGTTGGATATAATTAAGGGGAGTATTTAGAAAGCTTAATGAGTAGTTAGGCTTTTTTAAACTTTATAAGGTATAAATTAGATAGGTTATTTTTTTGATATAACGAAAAAAATTTAAAAGTTCGGTTTATGAATAAAAAAGTCTGGTTGCATCCGAACTTTTTCCGTGAAAACTGTAGAAATAGTTCGGTTTTAAACGGAATTTTGATTTAGTTATACTTATATTGACAAAAAAATTAAAAAAATATTGTATACTATAGTAGTAATGGAGGCGTAGTATGAAATTAAATAACTATGAAAAAGTTGAAAATACTAATATAGATTTTAAAGAGAAAGTTGAGTATAAAAAACCAAAGAGTTGGCTTAAGTCAGTGTCTGCTTTTGCTAATTCAAATGGTGGAATATTGCTGTTTGGTGTAAGAGATTTTGATAGAATTCCAGTTGGTTTAAAAGATATTGTTAAGGATTCTGAAAAAGTATCAGAGTTAATTAATGAAAGAATTACACCCCTTCCAAGGTATGAATTAAATACATTTAAAGAAGATGATAAAGACTTTATGGAGGTGAAAATTGGAGATGGGCCAAGAACACCATATTATTATGATAGCGATGGAAGAAAGGAAGCTTTTATAAGATCTGGTAATCAATCTATACCAGCACCAAAGCATATTCTTGATGGTTTAATTTTAAAGGGTCAAAATACCACTTTTGATGAATTACCTAGTAAATATGATATTTCTGATGTTAGTTTTACTTTGCTAAATGCATCTTTAAAAATGAAACAGGTAAAGAATTAAATAAGGATAAGGACTATATATCTTTGGAATTGGTTACTAAAGATAAAAAAGTAACTAATGCAGGGTTACTTTTATCTGATCAAGGTATGTTAGTTCAATCTAGAATATTTTGCACTAGATGGAAAGGTTTGGTTAAAGGTTCTATTGATGGAGATGCTATTGATGATAAAGAATATACTGGGAGTATTATTTCACTTTTAGAAAATGCTGAAATTTTTATTAAAAATCATTCAAGAATTGGTTGGGAAATAAAAGGTATGAAAAGAATAGAGATAGAAGATTATCCTGTTCGTGCTATTCGTGAAGCAATTGTTAATGCAATAATACATAGAGATTATCAAATAATTGGTTCAGAAATTCATATTGATATGTATGATAATAGATTAGAAATTACTTCTCCAGGTGGAATGATTGATGGTAGCTTTATACAAAATTTAGATATTACTAAAATGTCTTCTATGAGAAGAAATAGAGTAATTTCTGATATTTTTAATAGATTACATTTTATGGAAAGAAGGGGTAGTGGATTAACAAGAATTGTAGAATCTTATAGTGACTATAATATAAAACCTGAATTTAGTTCTGATGTTTCGTCTTTTAAAGTTGTTTTTCCTAATAAAAGTTATATTCAAAAAAGTATGGTTATTAATGAAAAAAGTTCTGCTATAATAGGAAATGTTGTTAGTGATGAAGATTATTTTTTAATAAAAATGCATAAAAGTCTTCCATCAAATATTACAAAGCTTACTCATGATAAAATTTTAAAGTTATTTGATAAATTTACTTACCAATATGATTTTAAGTGGGAAGATGTTTCTGAAATATTTAAGGTAAAAAAGACTAGAGCGTTTGAAATAATTACTTTGTTATTAGATTCAAATTTAATTGAAAAATCTGGGACTACTAAGTATAAATTTAAAAAATAATTAATATAAATTTTTTTGTTTATAAATAGAATATTTAATTGTTAATTTATGCATATATATTACTAGGAGTAAGTTAGGAAAAG
>CASEAD010000021.1 GCA_949285775.1 uncultured bacterium | reverse complement strand
TAATATTTTATATGATTTATTTGATAAGATAAATAATAATAGTTATTCAATTTTTGATATAAGTAAGTATGATAGATGGGTAATTAATTATTTGCCTTTTTATGGTAGAGATAAGATTGTTGTTAATATGATTGAGAATAAAGTGGTTTTGGATAAAGATAAATACTATGGGGTAGAGATTGATGATATTAGTGATTTATCTTCTATAAGGGAGGGGGTTGATGTTAAAATACAGAGTTATTTTGATGGTATGGATATTTTAGTAGATAGGAAGGAATGTGTACCTATTTTAACATATTTTAATTGTTTTATAGGTAAGAAGATAAAGATTATTAATCCTGTTATAGATAATAGGATGTTATTTATTAATATTTTTGATATTTTTTATGATAAAGTTGATTTAAATAAGAATACTATTATTTGTATGGATTATGATTTGTTTTTGAAGTTAAGTAAAGATGATTATTTTTTAGATAAGATTAGTGAGTGTAATTTAGTTTTTGATGATGAATATGACAAGTTGGATTTAATTAGTTCTAAGCTTATAAATAGTAAATTGTATTATGGTTCTGATAATGGATATGATAGTGATTTAATTAAGTTGAATTGTTTATTGTATGTTATAGAGAATAGTGATTTAAGTGATGATAAAAAGGGTTATTATGTTTATAATGCTATGAAATATACTAGAAGTAATAATTATATGGGTTCTATATATATTGTTAATTATGTTTCTCTTTTGTTAGAAGAAATTGGTAGTGATAAGGTTTCAATATTAGTAGGGGAGTTTAATGAACTTTCTCTTGATGAGAAGTGTAAAGATGTTGAAGAAGTTGAGTTTAAAGATACTTATTTTATTGGTTCTATTGATGATTTTGATAGTTTGACTGTCACTCAAGTATTAGAAAAGATGCAGTTTTTATCTAGTGATGAGAGGAGGATTGTTTTTAATAGTGATTTAGTTAAGGGGAAGATAAAGAATATTTTTAGGGAATGTGATTTTGATCAATGGAGGTATTTTAGGTATATATTTATTAATAAGTTGATTAGTGCTGATGAGTTATTTGGTATTATAAGTGCTGGTGATATAAGTAAGTTTTATAAGAATAATAATGATAGGTATGAGTATATATTTTTTGGTGCTTTATGTGAGAGTGATGTTGATAGTGTTTTTAGGATTGCTAATAGGGATATTAATTTATTTAAAGAGTTTTATTATAGTTTTCTTTCTGAATATAGTTTTGATTCTTCAGGTTTGAGTTATGATTGTGTAATAGATGCTATATTTATGATTAAGGAAATAGGTGGAGATTATAGTCGCTTTATGTCGAATATTAGTGCAAGATATCAATATGCTTTATTAAAAGAGAATTTGAGTGATGATATGCTTGCTATGATTGTTAGTTGTTGTAATGTTGAGGTGATACAATTTTTTGTAGATAATGATAGGCGTTTTGAGAAGATATATAATAAATTAGATTTGTTTAATTTGAGTAATAGGGGTATAAAATTTAGTGAGGAGTTTTTGAGTAGGCATAATAGTTATATATTTGATATATTAAAGCATTATAATTTAATTCAATTTAGGTATAATATAGATTGTTTTTCTAAGAATAATGGTTCTTTGGATTTAATTAATAAGTTTGATAAGTATGAAGATAATATTATTAATTCTTTTGATGTAGAAAATGGGATTTTTAGGGAATATAATAGTATAATATCTAATTTAGAGAGTGTTTTTGGTTATAATAGTAGTAGTTATAGTTATGTTATTGATAATGATTTTATATCTGATATTTTTTTTCATGGTAAGTTTAAGAATGATGAGGATTTAATTTTGTTTTTGAGGAATGTGTCTATTTCTAAGTTATGTGAGGTAGTTATTGATAGGTTATTTAAAGATAATATATATAATGTATATTTGAACATTGGAGAGATGATTAGGTATAATAGTTTTTTGAGGGATGATGAGAAGGTAATAGATAAAGATAAGTTAGAATTTTATAATACTGTATTAAATATGGATAAGTTAAGTGGTAGGGAGATAATTGAGTTATATAATAGGTTAAAAGATAGGGATATTGGTAGTGTATTTTATGATGATATAAGAAAGCTTAAGGATAAGTCTTATGATAATATTAAGAAGGTTTTATTTAATCCTGTTGGTAGTAAGGATGGGTATAGTGAGGTTCTTAGTGATAAATATGGGGTTGATATATATGATTATAGGGATAAAAAGTATACAATGCTTGTAAGGTGTCTTTCGGCAGAATATAGGGATAGTAGTATAAATAGAAGGGATTGTTATACTTTACTTAATGAATTGAATAACATGGTTTTATATTCTGATAGCTATATATATGGGTATAGTGGTTTTGATAATGATACTGTATTACATATTTTTGAACGTGATGCTTTTTCTAGTAATAATGCTGGGGATATGAATATTGTTAATAAGCAAGTTAATAGAATTATGACTCCTGAGCAGATTATACTTAGTAGTTTTGGGATTAATGAGGTGCAGATTGTAAATAGAAAGAAAGATGATAATAGAGCTATTTTTGAGACTGTAGCACCTAGTTATATGGTTGTTTATGATGAAGTTGATGATAAGGTAGTTAAAGAGGCTGTTAGGTTAGGGATTCCTATTGTTATTATTAAGAATAATAAGTTTAATCGTGATATATATGGGGGAATTAATTATACTGATGTATTAGATGATTATGTGTATTCTTATTATGATGTTTCTAGGAGAAAGCCTTATAGTAGGTTTTAGTTTTGTTTATTTATAGTAAATTATGGTTATGGTTTGATTTTAAATGATATAATGTATTTAAAGAAAGATATATTTATCTTTTTTATTATGAAGTGAAGGATGTGTGTAAATGAATCAAGATATTATTAAGAATATTGCTATAGAATTAGGTGTTAAGGTTAATCAGGTAGAGGCTGTACTTAAGTTGCTTGCTGAGGATAATACTGTTCCTTTTATTGCTAGATATAGGAAAGAAGTTACTGGGGCATTAGATGAGGAACAGATTAGGCATATTGATGAAGTGTATCAGTATCAAGTTAATTTATTAAAGAGGAAAGAGGATGTTATTAGGCTTATAGATGAAAAAGGTCTTTTGACTGAGGAATTAAAGAATGATATTATGAAGTGTACTAAATTAGTTGAGGTAGAAGACTTATATAGGCCTTTTAAGGAGAAAAAGAAAACTAAAGCTACGGAAGCTATTAAGAATGGTTTGGAGCCTTTGGCTAAGATTATTATGAGTTTTCCTGTTAAGATAGATATAGAAGATGTTGCATCTAAATATTTGAATGATAATGTTAAGAATGTAGATAACGCTATAGATGGGGCTAAGTATATTATTGCAGAGTGGATTAGTGATAATGCTAGTTATAGGAAATATTTAAGAAATAATATGATGAATTATGGTGTAGTAGTATCTAAATTAAAGAAGAAAGCTGTTGATGAGGGTAAGGTTTATGAGATGTATTATGATTATAGTGAAAGAGTTAAGTATATTAAGTCTCATAGGATACTTGCGATGAATAGGGGAGAGAAGGATGGTATTTTAAGTGTTGGTATTGAAGTTGATGTAGATTATATTATTAATTATTTAGAAAAGAAGATTATTAAGAATGAGAATTCTCCTGTTGTTGGGTTGGTTAAGGACGCTATTAAGGATAGTTATAAGAGGTTGATTTTTCCATCTGTAGAGAGAGAGGTTAGAGCGGAATTAAAAGAAACTGCTGAAGAGGGTGCTATTACTGTTTTTGGTAAGAATTTAGAGAAGTTGTTACTTACTCCTCCTATGAAGGATAAGGTTGTATTGGGGTTTGATCCGGCTTTTAGGACTGGGTGTAAGTTAGCGGTTATTGATCCTGCTTCTAGGGTTCTTAATATTAGTAAGATTTATCCACATGAGCCTCATAATAAGTGGGATGAAGCTAAAAAGACTATTAGTGATTTGATAGATAAGTATGATATTGATATTATTGCTGTGGGTAATGGAACGGCTTCTAGGGAGAGTGAAAAGTTAGTTGTAGAGGTTATTAAGGAATATACTAAGAAAAAAGTAGAGTATATTATAGTAAGCGAGGCTGGGGCGTCTGTTTATTCAGCTAGTCCTCTTGCTATAAAAGAATTTCCTGATTTACAGGTAGAGGAGAGGAGTGCTATTAGTATTGGAAGAAGGTTACAAGATCCTTTAAGTGAATTAGTTAAGATAGATTCTAAGAGTATTGGGGTAGGGCAATATCAGCATGATGTAAATAGTAAGAAATTAGATGAATCTTTGGATTTTGTTGTTAGTAAAGCTGTTAATTCGGTTGGGGTTAATATTAATACTGCTAGTAATTCTATTTTGAAATATGTTTCTGGACTTACTAAGAGTACAATTGATAAGATTATAAAGTATCGTGAAAAGAATGGTAAGATTAATTCTAGAAAAGAGATAGAAGATAATAAATTGTTATCTAGTAAGGCTTATGAGCAGGCCGTTGGTTTTATGAGGATTATAGATGGGGATAATGTTTTAGATAGGACTCCTATTCATCCGGAAAGTTATGATAATACTTTAAAATTACTTAGTGATTTGGGATTATCTGTTAGTGATATTGGGACTGATGAGTTAATTAATAAGTTAAATTGTTTAGATATTGATGATTATTGTAAAAATAATGATATTGATAAATATACTTTAGAGGATATTATTAGTTGTTTAAAACAGCCTAATAGGGATTTTAGGGATGATTTTGTTAAGCCTCTTTTGAGGAGCGATATTTTACAGATTGAGGATTTGAAAAAGGGTATGGAGTTACAAGGTACGGTTAGAAATGTTGTTGATTTTGGTGCTTTTATTGATATTGGTCTTCATGATGATGGTCTTGCTCATATATCTAAATTGACTAAAGATTATATAAAACATCCTTCTGATGTAGTTAGTGTTGGAGATATTGTTACTTGTTATGTAGACGATATTAATTTAGATAAGCATAAAGTAAGCTTAACTTTGATTAACCCTAATGAAACTTAGA
This sequence comes from uncultured bacterium, assembly GCA_949285775.1. GTDB lineage: Bacteria > Bacillota_I > Bacilli_A > RF39 > UBA660 > RUG11198. Next base: position 135 of record CASEAD010000021.1, on the reverse strand, counting down.
AAAAAAGTATTGACAGTAGGACAATTATAATTTATAATTTATATTACCTACTGATTATGCAGATGTGGTTCAACGGCTAGAACTTCGCCTTGCCAAGGCGGGGACGAGGGTTCGACTCCCTTCATCTGCTCCATT
>CASEAD010000020.1 GCA_949285775.1 uncultured bacterium | reverse complement strand
GTTATGGATGTTAAAAAAATAGTACCGTTAAATACAGATGTTGCTAAGTTAAATTTATTAGATTTTAGTAATGGTTATAATGGTAGTGTGCCCACTAACGGGGGAAATACACTTGTTGATATTGTTAGTTTAGATACAGGTGAAGATTCATTTAATACAGTTGGGCCTGGGCCTGTTGCAGATGGAAGGAAATTTTATTTACAAGAAGATGGTAGTGTTGTTAATAGTGATGGTGTTAGTTATGATGAATATGCTAGTAATTTGAGTGATAATTATATTATTGATGAAAATGGATATGTTAGTTTGGTTAATGTTCATCCGGAGTTAAAGGTTAAGATGAGGGAGCTTATTGATGCTTGTGAGAGTGAGGGGATTAATATACGGATAACGCAGGATCTTAGGTCTGTTTCAGAACAAGATGCTTTATACAGTCAGGGAAGAGATGGTAATGAAGGTAGTGTTGTTACGAATGCTAAGGGTTCTGATTATGCATCTAATCATCAATGGGGTGTTGCTTTTGATGTTTGTATAAATGATTCTAATGATGCTTATAATATAGATTTGTTGGAGCGTGTTGGGGAGATTGGTAAGAGTATTGGTTTGGAATGGGGTGGTGATTGGACGGATTTTCCTGATTATCCACATTTTCAGTTAGAAGGTTGTGATAATATTAGAGAGTTATATGATACTCCGGCTGATTTTGTTAATGATAATTGGGGAGATGCTATGTTTTCAGATATTGAGAATTAGTACTTATGTATAGTTCTTTTTTTATAGGGAATTTTGGTGGTTTTTTTAGCTTGTCAAATATAGGTTATTAATATATAATTATATTAGAAAAGAGGTATATATTATGGTTAAGTATAAAACGATGGATGCAAATGAGGCTGTTAGTTTAGTAGCGTATAAATTTAGTGAGGTATGTGGTATATATCCTATTACTCCTGCTACGCCTATGGCTGAGAATATTGATTCTATGGCTTCTAGAGGGGAGTTAAATTATTTTGGTAATCGTGTTAAGGTTGTTGAAATGCAATCAGAAGCGGGGGCGATTGGGCTTGTTCATGGTAGTTTGCAGAGTGGTGTTTTGGCTAGTAGTTTTACGGCTAGTCAGGGATTATTGTTAATGATTCCTAGTTTATATAAGATGGCTGGTGAGATGTTACCGGGAGTTATACATGTAGCAGCACGTAGTTTATCTACGCATGCTCTTAGTATTTTTGGTGATCATCAAGATGTTTATGCTGTTAGTGGAACTGGTGTTTGTATGTTATGTTCTTCTAGTCCTGAGGAAGCTTATTATATGGCAGCAATAGCGCATTTGTCTGCTATTAAGGGTAGTTTACCTTTTATTAATTTTTTTGATGGTTTTAGGACTAGTCATGAGATTAATAAGATTAAGTTAATGGATTTAAATAGGGTAGAGAAGTTTATTGATAAGAGGTCTTTGGCAAGGTTTAGAGATAGGGCTATGAATACTAATAAGCCTAATACTAGGGGTACTGCTCAGAATGATGATATTTATTTTCAAAATACTGAGGCTAGGAATATTAATTATATTAATATTATAGATGATGTTCAGTTATATATGGATAAGATGAATAAGTTAAATGGTACTGATATTAAGCCTTTTAATTATTATGGTAGTAAGAATGCTAAGTATGTTATAGTGGCAATGGGTAGTGTATGTTCTACTATTAGAGAGACGATGGATTATTTAAATAGTAAGAGTGATGAGTATGGTATGGTTGAGGTGCATTTGTTTAGGCCTTTTTCTAATAAGTTATTATTGAGTGTTATTCCTAAGAGCGTTTTATGTATTGGGGTATTAGACAGGGCTCGTGATTTTGGTAGTGAAGGGGAGTTATTGTATATTGATGTGGTTAATGCGCTTAAGGAGACTAATATTAGAGTTGTTGGGGGTAGGTATGGGCTTTCTTCTAAGAATACTACTCCTAGTCAGATTAAGGCTGTTTATGATAATATTAGTAGTAAGAGGGTTAAGAATAATTTCACTATTGGTATAGTAGATGATGTTACTAATTTGAGTTTGAGGGTAGATAGTAAGTTTAGGATACCTAGTAATTGTATTGAGTTTTTGATATATGGATATGGCTCTGATGGAATGGTGTCTACTAGTAAGGATTTGATTAAGATTATTGGGGATAATACGAAGAAGTTTGTTCAGGGTTATTTTCAGTATGATTCTAAGAAGAGTGGTGGTGTTACTAGGAGTCATATTAGGATTAGTGATAAAGAGATTGGTAGTAGTTATTATGTTGATAATCCTAGTTTGGTAGTGGTTAGTAAGGATAGTTATATGTATAAGTATGATTTGCTTGATAATATACAAGTAGGAGGGACAATACTATTAAATAGTAATTTATCTGATGAGGAGTTAGAGAGGAGTCTTCCTAATAAGATTAAGCATATTATGGCTCGGAAGAGGCTTAAGGTTTATGTTATTGATGCTTATAAGTTAGTTAATGATTTGGGGCTTAAGAATAAGATTAGTACTTGTATGGAGATTTGTATTTTTGATATTATTAAGGTTATTAATATTAAGAAGGTTATATCTATTATGAAGGAATCTAATGAGAGGAGATTTAGTCGTAAGGGTAAGAATATAGTTAGTATTAATAATAAGGTAGTTGAGAGTAGTTTATCTAAGTTAAGAGAGTTTAAGGTTGATAAGAAATGGTTGAATTTGGTTTATTTTGATGATGAGAATAAGTCTTTTGCTGAGGTTATTAATAAATTAAAGGGAGATACTTTACCTGTTAGTGCTTTTATGGATAAGAGTAGTGGGATATATCAACCGGGGATGACTAAGTATGAGAAGAGAGGAATTGCGGAGGTTGTTCCTTGTTGGAATAGTGAGAATTGTATAGAATGCAATCAATGTGCTTTTGTGTGTCCGCATGCAGTTATTAGGCCATTTCTTATGAATAAGAGTGATGATGAGGTAAAAACTATTCCTTCTATTATGCCTCGTGAGTATAATTATGCAATTGGTGTATCTTATGAGGATTGTACTGGTTGTGGGTTATGTGCTAGTGTGTGTCCTGGTAAGATGGGAAAAAAGGCAATAGAAATGGTTAAATATGATAAGAATAAGTATAAGCAAGATGAATTTGATTATTTGCTTAAGCATAATGTTAATGGTAGTTATAAGTCTAATATTCTTAATGTTAAAAATGAGGGGTTTATTATGCCTAAGTTTGAGTTTAGTGGTAGTTGTGCGGGGTGTGGTGAGACTGCTTATTTAAAGAATTTGACACAGGTATTTAATGATAATTTATATATTGCTAATGCAACGGGATGTTCATCTATTTATGGGGCTAGTGCTCCTAGTACGCCTTATAGTGTAGCGTGGGCTAGTAGTTTATTTGAGGATAATGCTGAGTTTGGTTTAGGTATTCTTATGGGTATTAATTTAAAAAGAGATAAGATTGCTAATTATATGAGAAATAATATAAATAAAGATAAGAAGTTATTTAAAGAATGGCTTGATAATAGGGATGATTATGATATATGTTTAGGGGTTAGTAAGAAAATTGATTATGATAAGCATAAGGAATTAATAGAATATAAAGACTATATTACTCCTAAGAGTATGTGGATAGTTGGTGGAGATGGTTTTGCTTATGATATTGGATATGGTGGGTTAGATCATGTTTTATCTAGAAATGATAATATTAATATTTTAGTTTTGGATACAGAGGTATATTCTAATACTGGTGGGCAATCGTCTAAGTCATCTAATTTGGGTTCTATTGCATCTTTTACTGCTAATGGTAAGAGTAATTATAAGAAGGATTTAGCTAGGATTGCTATGAGTTATCCTCATGTATATGTGGCATGTGTTAATATTGGTTATAATAAAGAACAGTATTTAAAGGTATTAAAGGAAGCTAATGATTATAAGGGTCCTTCTATTGTGATAGCGTATTCTCCTTGTATAGAGCAGGGTATTAAAAGAGGGATGGAACATAGTTTAGATAATGCTTATCTTGCTACTAAATGTGGATATTTCTTAACGTTTAGATATAATCCCAATGAAGAGAAGTTTTATTTGGATAGTCGTGATGTTGATTTTGATTTATATGATGAATTTTTGATGACTGAGAATAGGTATTCTAATTTAAAGGTTGTTAATAAGGATAAGGCTGGGGAAATACTTAGTAATCAGAAAGAATGGGCGATGAAGAGATATGAATATTATAAGAAACTGGAATCTTAAGGTTTGGTTTCTTTTTTTTGATAAATTAATTATATTTTTGCTGTATTATGTATTTTACTTGACATATGTAAATTCTTAGTTTATAATAAGTTTACTTTTTGAAGGGAGTTTTGATTATGAATATATTTAATGATAGGGACAAGTCTTTTAGACTTAAAAATGGATTACTTTCTGGGTTTGCTAATAACATAGGAAAAGATGATGAAGTTATTAATGAATATTGTGCTAGATTGGGAGAGTATAATCATAATAGTAGAGTATTAAATCGTTTAAGGAGAGATTTACTTAATAAAGGTATAATATTAGGTTTTTGTAGTGCTACTATTATTAGTATTTGTGCTTTTGGTACACCAAAGTTACTTAGAGATTCATATTTTAGTAATGATTATTCTTATGGAGATGATGTTGATTCTGATGTTGATGAAGTTGATTCTGAGTTAGATGATGAGAGTTTAAATGCTGGTAGTGTTAGTGTAGGAAATGATATTGAACATATTAACTCTATCTTATCTTATATGAATCCTGAAAAAGTAGGTTATACAAACTATATGAGTTTGCAAGGTATGACTTTAGATAATTTAGAGGAAATTTCTGATATGTTTATGTTTTATGCTTCGTTAGCATCTATTCGTCAAGATTTAAATATGTTAAGGCAAGATATAGTGGAGGTTAGAGAAAATTTGGGAGAAATAAGAGAGGCAGTAGCTGATTTTAGAGAAGCAGTGGTTGATTTTGAGGTTAGGCATTTTGCTGTTGTTTATAATATTATATTTTTATGTTTGTTTGATTTTTTATATTATCTTATTATGAGAAATGGGTCAACTTTTTTTGATGATATGAAGGAATATATTCCTGATGTTTTCGAATATAGAGATATGAAAAAAGATATGCTTATTGATAAGGAAAAATTAATGAAGAGTTTATCTGAAGTAGTTAATTTTATTAAGTCTGATGAGAAGATTAGGAATAGTTTTAATATTTATTATATGGATTTTATTACTAGATATGGAGAGACAGATGATTTAAGGAAGTTATATGGTTATATTAATAATGTTAAGTCTAATGAGATTGCTTTAAATAGAAAGAAGAGGTAAATTCTTTCTTTTTGTTATGATGAATTTGTAAGTTGTTTATATTTTGCTTGACTAATATAGGATGGTATTTTATAATAATGTTACTTTTGGAGGGAAGTTTTGATTATGAATAATAATGTTATATATGGTAATGATGCAATTAGTTATAATGTTTTACTTGATGATGTTAGAGTTATGATTAGTAATTTAGGTAATATTGGTATTGAGGTAGGTAGATATAATACTTTAGTTGATAGGATTGATGATGAACTTAAAAAAGAATTAGATAAAAGAGTAGATATGCGGGATAATTCTTTAGATGGAGAGATAGATAATGTTGTTAATTTTGGTTTAGAGTCTATATATGGTACTGCTATTAATAGGTTAAAGAAGATTAAAAGTGGTTTAGAAAAGTATGATTGGTGTTTTATTATATCTAAGTTTACTGATTATGTTAATAGTGGTGTTGATAAAAATAATATAGATGATATTAGTTCTCGTGCGGTAGATTGTATGAAGATAATTAATGGGGTTAGGATTATAGATTATGATGAGGTTAGTGATGTATTAGAAAAGTTTTATGATGCTATATATTTACTTATTAAGATGGAAGTAGTTTTTGATAAGAGAAATTTATTTGATTTTGTTAGTAATAATTATAATTATTCTTCTGTTATTGATGATAGGGTAAGAAAAGAAATTAAGGATAATAATTTATATGAGGTTGATAAGATTAAAGTGTTGTGTAATAAATTGGATAGTGAAGGGTTAAATGCTAGTTATTTGAATAGGTATTTAATTGGAATGGTTTTGTTGGAGACTAGTGATAAAGATGTAATACTGCCTATAAAAAAAGAAATAGAGGATATTTCTAAGCAGTTTTTTGATAAAAATCGTTATATAGTTGTTGAAAGTAGAAATGTTAGAGATTTTTCTAGTAGGATTGATCGAATTCGTGATAGGTTTTATGAGGTAAAAAATAAGTTTTTAAAAAATACTGTGGCTTTTAGTTTATCTGGAGTATTTGTATTGACTTCTTGTGTTGGTTTAGTTCGTTCAATTTTGATGATGTCTTCTTCATTTAACACTAGAACTGTTACTTGGACACAAGGAGATAATGAGCCAAATATTATAGATAATGATAATACTTTTGATGGTTATGGGGACGGGATATATTTGAAGGAGTGTTCGCCATATTATTTAAATTCTCGTGGGGAATATACTAGAAAAGTGGATATTTATTCTTATTATACGAATAAAGAAGTGTTATCGAGTGCAGATATACAAAACTTGCTGAGTCTAGATTTTGCTGATAATGGTCGGTATATAGAAACGATTTATGAATATACAGAGGATTTAAGTGTGGTTAATAGTTATGATGTAACTATTAAGGAAGTAGTAGAAGCTGAATTTAATTTTTCTGATGAGGCACTTGTTCTTTTCTTGATTTCTATGTTTGGGCTTGCTGTTAGTGCGGGGGTACAGGTAGCTGTTTGGAAAGAAGAATATAAAAGTTCCATAGCTGAATATAAATATGTTAAAAAGGATTATATAAAGAAAAAAGAAGAATATGATGAAGAGTTTGTAGAGTTATTAGAGTTGGTTAAATCTAACGAGGAACTTAGAGATAGATTTAATAAGGCTTATAATGATTTTGTTTCTAAGTGTGGAGAGTCTGATGAGTTAAAGAATATATATGATGAGATAAATGGTGTTAGTTATAGTAAAATAAAGGAGAGGAAAAAGTAATTTTTTCAATATATGAATTAGTTTTTGAAGGGAGTTTTGATTATGAATGAGAGAAATAAAATAAGAAATAAAATAAAATATGATGCTTTATTTATAAGTGTTAGAGATATGATTAATGTTTTAGAGAGAATTGGTATTAATGTTAGTGAATATAACGCTACGATTTCTGATATTTTAGATAATTGTTCTTATGAAGAGGGGGTTGAGAAGTTAAAGGAAATTAAAAGTTTATTAGCAAAATATGAATGGTGTTTTGCGGTATCTGAGTTTATTGACTGTATTCCTGGAGAGTTTGATGAAAATAATATAAATGATGTTAGTGCAAAGGCGGTAGAGTGTATAAAGAAAATTAATAATGCTAATATTGAAAGAAACCACGATGTTAATGAAATTTTAGAAGAATTTTATGATCTTATTTATTTAGTTATTAAAGAAGAGGTTATTTTAGATAAGAGTTATTTATTTGATTTTGTTAAGAGTGATGATAATTTTTCTATTATTATTGGTGATTTGGTAAGATCAGATATTAATACTATAAGGTTAGGCAAGATGGGTGATGTTAAATTATTGCATAATCAATTAGATATTAAGGGTTATTTAGATAGGGATTTAATTAATATAATTAATGATAGAGATAAATTAATTGACTCTGATATGCATGATTTTAATGTGGAATTTTTTAAAAAAAATAGGGATATAGAAGATTTAGAAAATAATGTTAATTCTTTACATAATGATTTTAGTAGTCAGCGTTCTTATTTAATTGAGTTAAAGGATAGGTTATTTAAGCTTGGTTTATCTTTAGGGTTAGCTGGTGTTTTGGCTATTTCATGTGTTTTAGGTATTATTGGTTCGCATCGTATGATGAATGATTCGCGTGATATTAATACTTCTACGTGGACGCAAGGAGATACTGAACCTGAAGTTAATGAGGATATTAATAGTGCAAGTGACTTTTATTATTATGGTGATGGTATATATTTGAAAGAATGTTTTCCATATTCTTTGGATTCTGATGGGGTATATGTAAGAAGGGTTGATGTATATTCTTATGATATTAATGATTATTTTCAAAAGTTAATAAATGTTGATTTTCCGTTAGATGGGGAGTTGGTGGAAACTACATATGAATTTACTCATAATTTAAGTGCAGAAGATAATTATAGTGGTACTGTAAGAGAAGTGGTAGTAGTTGAAAGTGTTGATAATGGTAATTTTAGAAATGGATTGTTATTACTTTTTATATATATGGCTTGTGAAGTTGTTGTCTTTCGGCTTATTGGCAATAATCTTTTTGGAGATAAGAGATTTATTGATGGATTACGTAATTATAAAAGTATGAAAAAAAATTACATACAAAATAAAGATGAATATGATAAGAAGTTAGCAGAGTTAATAGAGTTAGTTAAAGCTAATGAGGAACTTAGGGATAGATTTAATAAGTTTTATGATGATTTTGTTTCTAAGTATGGAGAGACTTATGAGATAAAGAATATTTATGATGCGATAAATGTTGTTAGTTATAGTAAGATTAAGGAGAGGAAAAAGTAATTTCTTCTTTTTTTGTAAAATAATTCTTTTTATGTTGAAGTTAGTGATTATCTTTGATATAATTAATTTACATATAGTAAAGGAGTTTGATTAGTGTGAGAAAAAAGGTTATGAGTGGTAAGGTTAGGATTATGAAAGATGATGATATAGAGACTGTTAATAATGATAAGGATATTTCTTCTAAGAAAGTTAGGGGGAGTATGATTAGAAAGATTAATATGGAATATTTAGATGATACTAAAGTTGTAAGAAATACAAGTGCTAAGATAAGAGAGACTAAGGCTGATAGAGAGATAGAACAGTCTGATAATATGTCTGTAGTAATGATGATTCTTATTATTGTTATTTGTTTTATAGTGGGTATTGCGATTGGTTATGTATTATATAATATTTCTATTGATAGTAGTAATACTGCTTATATAATTAGGAATATATTAAAACTGTAGTTTTTTCTACAGTTTTATGATTGGTTTATGGGTATATTCTTGTTTTTCTAGATTGTCTTTTGTTTCTAGGTTATATATAGAAGTAGCACGTAGTTCTATGTCTAGTAATTTAGAGATGTTTTTTTTATAGGTTGTTATGATGGGGATAGTTATATCTTTTTTTATTTTATTTAGGTATTTTTGACCAGTGGGTGTGAATCCTAATAATCTTAAGTAGTTTATTTTTATATTTTGACATTCTTCTTTAGTTAGGGATGTTAGGATATGAATTAGCATTCTATTTATTTTGTTATATGTATATCTTTTGGTTTTTATATTCTGGATTAGTTCTTCCCAATTATTTGATATTTTAATGGCTTTTTTTATTCTAGAATCTATTCCTTCGTCAACTGTTTGATAGATAGATAGGTTATCTGTACTTATTATTTTATATTTTAGATATGTGAAATAGTTATTGTTTGATAGATTTTTGTATAAGTAATTGATGGTGTTAGGAGGAAGGTATTTATCTATAGGAGTGTTATTAAGGTGAAGTTTTCTTAGGAGAGAGGCATTTACTATATTGGATTCTATTTTGGTAGAGTGGTAGTTATTTGTCCTTTTTATAGATACAAAATTTATTTTATAATTGTTTCTTATTATTTCTTTTATATATGATATTGCTAATAGGTCATTAGGATTGTTTGTTGACTGGTTTATTAATTTTTCTAATGTTTTACTTATGGCGGTGGGGTAGTTTAGTCCTTTAGCTAGATATTCTTTTATGTATTTGTTATAGTTTGGGTTATTTATTTGGGTATTAGCAATATTATATAGCATATTTATATCGTTAGATTCTGATCCAAATACTAGGGTATCTATTTGTAAGTGATTTAATATTTCTAATGCTCCTTTTGCGAATAAATCGGCACTTTGAGTGGCATATACAAATGGTAGTTCAAATATTAGGTCTATTTTGTTATCTAAGCATAATTTTGTTTTATTCCATTTATTTAGGATTGATACTTCTCCTCTTTGAGTGAAGGTTGAGTTAGTTACTAGTATTATTATAGAATTTGGGTATAGTTCTTTTATTTTATTTATTTGATAAATATGTCCTAGGTGTAAGGGATTGTATTCAGCGATTAGTCCTATGATATGCATAATTATTCCTTCTTTCTTGTTATTTATAATATCATATATTTTTTTGGTAGACAAATAATTTGTATAAAAGTTACTTGTAAGTTGCTAAAAAATTAGAAGAGTGCTATAATTGTGTAAAGGAAGAGGGAAGTATATGAAGAAAGAATTTTTTTCTAGTAAAAATATAAAGAAAAATTTTAAGAGGTTACTTGGTTTTTTAAAGAGACATTATGTTGTTTTTTTTAAAGATTCGTTACTTCTTTTGTGTTTTATATTATCGGCTTTATTAAATACTGTTTTGCTTAGGTTTTTTACTGTTAATAATTTGACTACGATAAAGCCGTTGTTGGCTGATTTGGGGATGTTATTTGTTTTTTCATCTTTTGCTTGTTTATTTAAGAGTGATAAGGGTAAGATTAGATATTTGATGGTGTGGAGTTTGTTTAGTGTTGTTTTATGTATTATTAATTCTATTTATTATTCTTATTATAATTCGTTTGTGTCAGTTTCTTTATTAGCTACTTCGGCTTTTGTTAGTGATGTTGGAGATGCGGTGTTGGAGCTTGCTATTAGTGCTAAGGATTTTATATATATTTGGCAGCCTATATTTTTGTGTTATGTTTATACTAGATTAGTTAAGAAAGATTATTTTAATAAGGTGCGTAATGGAAATAAATTTAATAAGAGGTTTTCTTTTGTTAATATGATTGCAACTGGTGGTGTTATTTTACTTGTAGCGAGTGCTTGTATGAATAGTACGGACTGGAGTAGGTTTACTAAAATGTGGAATAGGGAGTCGGTGTTGTCTAGTTTTGGTGTTTATACTTATCAGTTAAATGATATTGTACAGAGTTTAGAGCCTAAGATTAATAATCTTTTTGGGCATGATAAGGCTTTAAAGGTTGTTACTGATTATTATGATAATAATATTTATGAAGAGAGTGATAATAAGTATACTGGTATTTTTGAGGGAAAGAATGTTATTGTTATTCATGCGGAGAGTTTGCAGACTCTTGCTATGGAATTATCTTTTAATGGTGAAGAGGTAACGCCTAATTTGAATAAGTTGGCTAGTGAGGGAATTATGTTTACTAATTTTTATTCTCAGGTTGGTGTTGGGACTAGTAGTGATGCAGAGTTTACTTTTAGTACTTCTTTGATGCCTTCTTCTTCGGGAACTGTTTTTGTTAATTATTTTAATAGAGAGTATGTTACTATTCAGAAATTATTTAAGGAACAGGGATATTATACTTTTAGTATGCATGCAAATACAGGAGATTTTTGGAATAGATCTACGATGCATAAGAATATGGGGTATGATGATTTTTATAGTGAGAGTTCTTTTGATATTGATGAGACAATTGGTTTAGGGTTGTCTGATAAGTCATTTTTTAGGCAGGCAGTTCCTATGATTAGAGATATTATTAATGAAAAGGGTACACCTTTTTATGCAACTATGATTATGCTTACTAATCATACTCCTTTTAGTGATTTGGAATTAATGGATGAGTATCCTACAACTATGACGGTTAATATTGATGGTGAAGAGGTTGTTAGAGAGTATATTGATGGTACTACTTTAGGTAATTATTTTAGATCTGTTCATTATGCGGATCAGGCTATTGGACAGTTTATTGAAGATTTGGATAATGAGGGACTTTTGGAGGATACGGTATTGATTATATATGGGGATCATGATGCTAGGATAAAGAGAAGTAATTATAATATTTTATATAATTATGATCCTTATACGGATACGGTTAAGACTGAAGAAGATGAAGGATATGTTGATTATAATGAATATGAATATTTATTAGATAAGAATGTGCCACTTATTATTTGGACTAAGGATACTGAATATAATGTTAATGTTGATACTCCTATGGGAATGATAGATGTTTTGCCAACGTTGGGTAATATGTTTGGTATTCATAGTGATTATCAGCTTGGGCGTGATATATTTAGTATTAATGATGGTAGTAATACGGTTGTATTTACTGATGGATCTTATTTGACTGATAAGATATATTATAATGGTCAGAATGGGGAAATATACTCTATTAATGGTGATAGTGTTACTGAGGATTATATTCAAGAGAATAATAAGCACGCTAATGATTTGATAGAAGTTTCTAATAATATTATTACTTATGATTTGATTAAAGAGATAAGGGAAAAAAGTAATGAATAAAAAAGAATTTTCCATATGTTTGTGGAAAGTTCTTTTTGTAAGTAATTATAAGTATAGTTATTATTGTTATTTTTTTTCTGATTCTAGGCTATAGAGTTTGGCATGTATTACTATTCTTTTGGTTCCTGTATCATCACATGTTGATAAGGTTATGATTTTATCTTCGAATGTTAAGTCTATATTGAAATTGTGGGTGCTTTTATTTTTTATAGTGTCTAGGAATTCTTGATAGTTTTCGGTTGAATTAAATTTGGTTTGTAAGTAATCGATAGTTGGGTCTGTAACATATATAGAAAATATTTGCCAGATACTGTTATAATTTGGAGTAGATAATTTTATGTATCTGTTGGTTTCAGTTTTGAACCAGTTTTCTTTTAATGTCCATGTAAGAGAGCCAAACATTGTTTTGTTAATGAGATTATGTCCATATATGATAGTATTGTTTGAGATGTCATTAAAATCGTTTCTATAGTCTGCAAATATCCAACCGGTACTAGAGGAGTTGTTGTAAAAATCGTGATTTAGATAGTAATCGTTGTCGCTGTGTTTTACGACAGGGTAGTTTACTTTAGTTCCATTTACTTGAATCCAGGCGACGGTTTCTGAGTTTTTATTTAGGTAGTAATCAAAATTTATATTAAGGTATGTTAGATCAGATTGATAATTATTGGTATATTCTTCTAAATCTTGGTAATTTTCTGTATTATTGTTTGTTGTTATGTTTTCTTCTTGTTTTTCTATAATTGTTGTTTGTTCGTTTAAACTTTCTGAGAATTTTTTTATTCTTTCGTTTTGGACATACCATCTTGTTAGGAGAAAAATACATATTAAGTATGTTATTATTGAAAGAGTTGCGATTGTGGTTGGAATTATGGAATTATCAAAATTCATTTCTTTTCTTTTTTCTTTGTTTGTTATACATTGAAAGCCAATTATGAGATATTTAGGAATTATTGTTAATATTATTATTAATCCTTTGAAAAAATATTTTATTATATTAATTGGTATTTTAAATATTTTTTTCATGAGTTATTGTCCTCCTTATGTTTGGGTGGTTTTATTTTATTAGTTTATATATAGTAATTATATCATTAATAGTGTGGAATAGGTAATGTAGATGTTTAAGAATTAGATATTTTATTGTTAAATGTGTAAAAAAGGTGTATAATACAAGTAATTAATGAGAGAGGGATGTATAAATGAGTGATGTGAAGATTGGAGATAAGTTAGAAATACATTGTTATAAGCATAATGGTCATTTGCATAGGCAGTGGGATGAAGCAGTACTTTTAGATATAAAAGATGATTATATGGTGTTTGGGAATAATAAGACTACTGTTGTTGATAATGATGGAAAGGTTTGGCATACAAAGGAGCCGGCTATTTTGTTTTTCTTTAAGAATAGGTGGTTTAATATAGTGGGTCAGCTTAAGAATTATGGAATATCTTTTTATTGTAATATAGCAACTCCGTTTTTGATTGATGATAATGTTATTAAGTATATAGATTATGATTTAGATTTGAGGGTTTTTCCTAATGGTAGTTTTAAGATATTAGATAGAATGGAATATAAGTTTCATAAGAAGCAGATGCATTATTCTAATAGGTTGGATTTTATTTTAAAGTATGAATTGGGTAATTTGATAGATATGGTTAGGATAAAAAGTTTTCCTTTTGATAAGAAGACTATTGAGGGGTATTATGAAAAATATTTAGAGTATACTAGTGGTGATTAGTGAAGTTTATATTTATATATTGATACTTATATTTACATTATTTGAGGAAAATTTAGAAAAAATAAAGAAAATTTAAAAAAAGTGTTGACACAATATTTTTTATTTGGTATATTTTATATGCACTTGAGAATTATAGGATGATT